>NZ_JBHTSA010000144.1:4565-18802 GCF_042795405.1 Streptomyces sp. NPDC056480
CCCCGCCCTGGCGGGGGCCCTGGCCCCCGGTGGGGGGGGTGCCCCGAAACGGGGGGGGCGCCGGGGCCCCCCCCCCGCGGGCGGGGTGGGCCCCCCCGCCGCCGCCTGCGGCGGCGACGACCACGAGGCCCCGCTCCGTCAGGCCGAGGAGGACCTGGGCTACCTCGGGCTCCTCCAGTCCGGTCCGGCGTACGAGCTCCTGTGCGGAGGCCGTCGGACGGGCGAGCAGCGCGGTGTAGACGGCCTCTTCGTTCCGCCCCAGTCCCAAAGCCTGCAGCATTCAGCTCTCCCTCGGGCGGCCGCCGCCTCGCACCCTGACGCGACTCGGGTGGACCGAGCGGGTCCCTCCCGGCGGGACCATATCCCAGGGTCAGGACACCCCGAACGGCGGATCGAGCTTGCGCATAGTCAAGTTCGTGCGCTGGTGTGCGGGGACCGGCCTGGCCCGGTCGTCAGGGTGCGGACCCGGCGAGGTACGTGATCCCGCCCTGGACGAGTCATGGGACCAGAGACGGCCCAGCGGCCACGAATCCCCCCGGCCAGGTCCCACCGCCGTGCCGGTTGCCGCTGGATTTCAAGTACGTACATCTCGTGTGTCTTTCACTGCTGTGAGTCCGGGCACACGGGCGCGAAGTCTTGGCTGCGGAGCTGCTCCGCTTTCTCGGCTTTGGTGAAGTCACGGTGCAGACCACGGCAGATGGATTCGGCGATCTCTCCCGCACCGGGAAGTCTCGCATTCCATAGAAGTGCGGTGCTGTCGTAGTCTCCGGTGGCCAGGGTGGCGCCATCGGGACTGAATGCCACCGCCGGCACGATGTCGACGGTGTGGGCGGTCAGAGTCGTGTGGATCTTGCCGGTCTTCACGTCCCACAGGTGCACCATCCCGCCACTGTTGCCCGTGGCCAGAGTGTTGCCATCGGGGCTGAACGCCACCGACCAGACACGGGTGTCAGGTCCGCCGATGAGGGTGGCGCGGGATTCGCCGGTCTCTACGTCCCACAATCGCACGGATCTGGCCTCACCACTGGTGGCGAGGGTGGAACCGTCGGGACTGAATGCCACTTGTGCTGAGGCGATGCCCTTGGAGAGAGTGCGGCGGAGATTCCCACTTTTCGTGTTCCACAGCCGTACCATGCCGTCACTTCCCCCGTCGTCGCTTCCCACGGCGAGGGTGTTGCCATCAGGGCTGAACGACACCGACGTCACATAACCTCGGTCACCGGTAAGGGTGCGGCGGAGTTCGCCCGTCTTCACGTCCCGCAGCTGCACGGTGCGACTGCCTCCGGTGGCAAGGGTGGTGCCATCAGGGCTATAAGCCATCGTCCGCACCGACTCGATGTCTATGGTGTGGGTGACGCGGGGGCTGTCACTTCCCACATTCCACAACCACAGCTTCTTCCCTTCTCCTTCTTCATTGAGGTGGCTGTCCGCGCTTGCGACGGCGAGGGTGGCGCCATCGGGACTGAACACAACCGACGACACCTCCTCGGTGCGATTCGTGAGAGTGGTGCGGAGTTTGCCGGTCCTTACGCTCCACAGTCTTACGGTGCCGCCGTCGCCTCCGGTGGCAAGGGTCGTGCCGTCCGGGCTGAACGCCACCGACTCCACCGAATCCAGCGCCTTCGTAAGGCTGGTCAGGGCGGCTCGGGGGATGCTGGCCTGCACGTCCCACAGTCTTACGGTGCCGTTGTCGCCTCCCGTGGCAAGGGTGGTGCCGTCGGGGCTGAACGCCAGCGTGCGCGACTCACCGTCCTGGCCAGTGAGGGCAGCATGGGATTTCCCAGCCCTTGTATCCCATACGACGGCCCCATCCTTGCTTCCCGTGGCGAGGGTGATCCCGTCGCGGCCCAGCGCCATCGCCGCTGAATTGAGATCGTTACGATCGTCGAGGGAGGCCCTGAGGTAGCGGTTCATCCGCGCCTCCCATAGCCGCACGGTTTCCCCGTCGACGGCGGCCAGTGTGGTGCTGCCGATGCTGAACCTCGACTTGTCCGGGAGTCGCTCGCGGTCGGTAGGGATGATTGGGCGGGGTCTGCCGGTCCGCATGTCCCACAGGCGCATGGAGTCTTCGACATACGTCAGGACGAAGGCGCTGCCATCGGGGCTGAACCCCACCGACGTCCTGGTCACAAGAACTTTGGTGCCGTCGATCCGGATGGTACGCCGGAGCTTGCTGGTCGTAACGTCCCAAAGCTGCGCCGTGGTGTCGCTGCTCGCGGCCAAGGATGTGCCGTCGGGGCTGAACGCTACGGAGACGACGCCGCTGGCGTGCTGCTTGAAGGTGTGACGCAGCTTGCCGGTCTTTACTTCCCATAGCCGCACCCAGCCACTGCTGTCGCCTGTGGCAACAGCAGTGCCGTCCGCGCTGAACGCCATCGAGATCACGATGCCGGAGGGGCCGGTGAGACTGGCGCGGGGTTTTCCCGCCTTCGCGTCCCACAACCGCACTGATGCGTCGTCGGATCCGATGGCGAGGGTGGTGCCGTCGGGGCTGAACGCGATGGACTTCACGGCCTGTTCGCTGACCTTGAGTTGGCGGCGAAGCGGTGCGGCCGGGGCCGCGTAGAGGGAGGCCGCCGCTTCCTCGGTGGGACTGGTCTTCCATGCCTGAACAGCCAGGAGTGAGGCCAGATCAGGAGCTGTGCTCGCCACATTGACCGACTGCGCGGCAAGTTGCCGGGACTGCGCGGCGCGCTGAGCGGCGGTAGCTGTTTGTTGCTGGTGGAAGGCGACACCGGTCGCTACCAGGGCAAGTGCCAGCATCCCGGCGAGAACAGTGTTGATGCGTCGGGCTCGGCGGACGACGGCCTGCTGACGCTGCCGGCTGGCCTTGAGGAACGAGGTGATCTCTGAGGGGAGAGGGCGTCGACCGGCCCACTCTTGCCCCTCAGTGAGCAGAGAGCCGTCCAGCAGATCACTGGACAGGTCACTGTCCGCGTAGCGGGTCTGCTGCTCAGCGGCACGCAAGAGCCAGACCTGGAACTGGTGGTCCTGCGCAACCCAGTCCCGCAGGTCGGCCCAGTCGCGTATGAGAGCGTCATGGATCAGCTCCGCCGACGGTTCAGCAGCAGACGTGCCTGGCGGACTGGTTGTGCCGGTGGTGACGATGCGGTGGTGAACCAAGGCAGCCAGCACGGCATCGACGGCCGTGTCTGCGGCGGAGCCGCTGTGGTCCGGGTCGGCGGCCAAGGCGCGGAGCCGGGCGAGGGGGACCGTTCGCCGGGTAGCGGGGATGCCACTGGCTTCATCAGCGGGGCGGACCAGTGCCGTCAGGATTCGCTGAGCGATGGTGCGCCGGTCGGGAGGTAGCTGCCCAAGAGCACGGTTGCACCAGGCCGTCAAACTGCCGGTCACCTTGCCGATCCGCTCATATGCCGCGTGAGTGAGACTGCCGTCTGCGCGGCGGCGGCTCTCCCATAACTGACGCAGGGCCAGCTCCAGCGCCGGGAGCAAGGTAGCCGGTGCCTGTCTTGCCGTCGGGTCAGAATCCAGGATGTCATCGACGATCCGGTCTGCCAGACCGGTTTCGAGAGGAAGACCCACGGCTGCGGCAGGCTGGTTGATGATCTCCTTCAGCTCGGGGCGGCTCAGTGTCGCGGGGATGTTGCACAGCCCGGGTACGACGGCGTTCATCAGATCGGGAGCGAGTGCGTCGAGCGGCGCGTAGAAGTCGTTGCGCATGACCAGCAGGACAGAGGCGGTTGTATGGGATTCGACAAGCTCCAGCAGCTGTTCCACAGCCTGTAGACGTCTGTCGACGAGGGGTTCACGCTGGGTGGCCAGTTGCGCGAGGATCTCCTCGAACTGGTCGACGACCAGAAGCAGATGATCGTAGCCGGCCTCGGCAGCCAGGCGCGCTTCGACCGCGGCTGTCAGGCCGTCGGTAGTGGCGTTGGCAAGGCCGTCCTCCTCCGCCTGTGTCAGCAGGTCCCTGCCCGGCCGGGTGCACACGGTCAGCCAGCGGTCACTGCCCGGGAGCGCTCCGCCGGCCAGGGCAGGCAGAAGGCCGGCGTTGACCAGTGACGACTTCCCCGCTCCGGAGGGGCCCAGCAGCATCAGCAGCCGACGGTTCCCACCGAGTGCGGCCAGCACGCGCTCCAGGGCCGCCTGTCTGCCGTGGAACCAGTCGGCGTGCTCGCCGGTGAACGGTTCGAGCCCCAGGTACGGGCATACCTGTTGCTGCGCCAACCTTGGGCGGACCTCCCGCAGCACCTCGGCCGGGGTGGCGTAGGCGATGCTCAGCCCCTTCAGATGGGCGTCCGGAGAGGCGACGGAGGTAACCATGCCGATCACCAAGCCGGTCAACTCGTCCACTACCGGAGCACCGCTGAATCCGGTGGTCAAGTCGTTGGCCTGAGTCAGCTGGAGAAGTCGTGTGGCGCCATCACTTTCAGGCAGGAGGCCGCCGGCTTCGCCGTACCCGAAGTGGCCGCCTTGCGGGGCCTGTACGGGAAAGCCGAAGGAGAGGACGCGGTGCCCTCGGCACCCCGCGCTCACTCCCACGGCCACGCTCCGGGCTCCTTCCGGAACCGTGTCCAGGCGGAGTACTGCGACGTCGTCCGACTCGGGTGACCGCCACTCCTCGGCCACCACTTCGGCCATCACCGGCGGTGCTTCGGGTAGGTGCGGGAAGACCACCTTCACCTGGCCCCCCGGGGCTCCACCGGCGGCGCGAACCACATGTGCGCAGGTGAAGCCCGTGCCGTCGTCCGTCAGGAAACCTGCCCCAGCGACGCTACTGTCGGCAGCGATCACCTGGAACACGGCCGCGGGCAATGCCGGCCCGACCACACCGTCCAGCACGCCGTCAGGAGCAGTCTTCGCTGAGTCGCCACCCGAGCCCGGCACAGGTTCCTCCCCCACAGTCATCTCCTTCAGCTTTGCGGGTCTTGCTCCCCGGACTCTGCGCTCTCCCACACCATGCGGACCTTCAGATGGGCGGCTGCCTCGCTGGCTGTGATGACCACACCGGCTTTCGTCGACAGGTTCACGCCGAACTCCACCTCAACCGTCCGAGAGCCCGTCCCTCTCAGCTGGTCCCGCACCGCCCGAGCCATCTCCCTCACCGGAACCAGCGTCTCCTGCACAGTGCGAGGCAGCTCACGCAAAGCGTCACCGACGCGGCTTGCCTTCACCGGCCCGCCGGGCTCCAAGGGACCTTCCACCTCCTCCACCAGAATCGTTCCCCCGCCTTCCAACGGCATCCTTACGAGTCCCGGCACCGGCTCCCTTTCCACGCGCTTCTGTTCGCTCCTGGGTATCCCATCTGACGACGATGCCCCATCGCTCTCACTCGCACCTTGCCCGCCAGGAACCACCACAAATGGACCGGGTGGCTCCGCGGTCCCGCGCGTTGGGCACCACGAGACCGGGCGAAGATCGCGAGAGACCGGATCGACCGTGAATGCCGTGGTCTCACGGCGGGGCGGCAGCTCATGATGCGAGCAGATCGGGCGGGCAACTCTTCGTGGCCTGGGCCGCCAGGAGCGTTACGCGACGTCATACGGCCGTGAGCACTCGCCACGCGGCACCGTTCGCACGGGGCCGCCGAAGTCCTTCGCCCTTCCCTGCACTCCGGCACCGCCGAACCCGCGCTCAAGGCACCCCACTTCTTCGTGCTGCGACGCGTGACCGCCTGCCCTCAGGGTTCCTAAGGCCAGCCCGTGAACGAAGCGCCGCGGCGAAGCCGGGAGGCCGCGCCCTTCCCGGCAGGCTGAGATCGATCGGGCGATCCGGAACGTCCTGAGCGAACGGACGAAGGCCCGTCCCCGCGCTCGACCTGCTCAAGGGGTCGTGCCGCGCACGCGGCTGTCGGGGAGCGGCACTTGGGCAGGTGTCTCTCGCGTGCGAGGAATCCGGCGACGTCCGCGATCATCTCCGGGATACTGGGCGCCCATGGATGAAGTCGAAGTCGTCGTCGCCCATTCCGAGCGCGCGACCCTGCGCGTCGGCGACGTGTTCCTGAAGGTGGACGCCGATCAGGCGCGTATCGACGCCGAGGTCGAGGCCATGTCCCTCGCGCCGGTGCCGACTCCGGAAGTTCTGTGGCACAAGCCGCCCGTGCTCGCGATCGCCGCGCTCCCGGGGACGACGCTCGGGCGCCTCGGCGGGCCGTCGACCGGGTCGTCGGCGGCGTGGGCCGCAGCGGGCGCCGCCATCCGGAAGCTGCACGACGCGCCGCCGCCACCCCGCCCCGGCCGGGCCGGCCGGAGCGTGGTCGCGCTGGCGGCGGAGCTCGACGGCGAGTGCGAGTCGCTCGTGTCGAACGGCATCCTGCCCGCTGACCTGGTCACCCGTAACCGCCGGGTCGCCGAGGCCGCGCTCCGGCCGTGGACTCCGGCGTTCACGCACGGCGACCTGCAGATCGCGCACGTCTTCGTCGACGGCGACGAGGTCACGGGCATCATCGACTGGTCCGAGGCGGGCCGGGGTGACGCTCTGTACGACCTCGCCACCTTCACGCTGGGGCACGAGGAGCACCTCGACGACGTCCTCGCCGGCTACGGCACCGACATCGACCTCGACGTGCTCCACGCGTGGTGGTCGGTGCGAAGCCTGCTGGCGGTTCGCTGGCTGACCGAGCACGGCTTCGACCCGTTCGCGCCGGGCTGTGAGGTCGACGTGCTGAGATCCCGGGTGTGAGGTGCGCGGGACGACCGCTCCGTACGCGTTCTGATGTGGAGCCGTGGATCGCGAAGGGCGCCCGGCCTGAAGGGTTCCAGGCCGGGCGCCCTTTCGTCGGGGCGTGCGCGTCAGGACACGGAGGCGCTGTGCGGCGCGGGGGTGCCGGCCAGGATCGTCTCCTCCACCGCTTCGTACCGCATGCGCTGGTCGGCCGGGTCGCGTTCGCGGAGCACCGTGCCGAGCCAGCCCGCGAGGAAGCCCAGCGGAGCCGAGAGGATGCCCGACGTGGTGAACGGGAACCAGTTGAAGTCCTGGTCCGGGAAGATCGACTGGGGCGATCCGGACACCAGGTTGCTGCCGGTCATGAGGACGAACGCTGAGGCGCTGCCCACGATGAGGGTGCAGAGCAGTCCCGCACGGGAGTAGCGGCGCCAGAAGAGGCTGTAGATGAGGGCCGGTGCGACCGCGGACGCGCCGATGCAGAACGACAGGGTGAGCAGTGCCTGAAGGTTCAGGTGCCGGACGCCGGCGGCGATCGCGATCGCCCCGAGCCCGACGCCCGCCGCGGCGATCCGGGCGATGGCCATCTCCGATGAGCCCTTCAGCTGTGCCTTTCGGCGCAGCCCGTGCGTGATGAGGTCGTGCGCCAGGGTGTTGGCGCAGGCGAGGGTGATCCCGGCGACCGAGGCCAGCAGGGTGAGGAAGATGGCTGTGGCCACGGCCGTGAACAGCAGTGTCTCGACGGTCGTCTGGTCCGTCCCCATGACGGCCTGGCTGACCATGAGGAACGCCGTCTTGCCCTGCGGGTCGCCGGCGACGATCCCCTGGCGGCCGACGATCGCCGCCGCGCCGAAGCCGATGACGGCGATCAGCAGACAGGTCACGACGACGGTCGAGACGGCCCAGGACATCGAGCGCCGCACGGCTGCCGCGCTGCGCGCGGTGAACATGCGCATGGTGATCTGCGGCAGGACCGCGGCGCCGAGCACGACCGTCAACTGGGTGCTGATCATGTCGAGTTCGTTGCCGCCGAACTGCAGACCGGAGGCGAGATAGGCATCTCCCGCCCCGCTGCCGCGCTTGGCGGCGTCCAGCAGGGAAGGCAGGCTGAAGTCGAAGCGGTTGAGGATGAGCGCGGCGATCGCGAGGGACGAGCCGAGCAGGGCGACGGTCTTGACGATCTGGATGAAGGCGGTGCCCTTCATGCCGCCGATCGCCGCGTACGCGATCATCAGCAGGCCCAGGAACACGATCGCCCCGGTCTTGAAGCCGTCGGAGTCGAAGCCGAGGACGACGGAGAGGAGATCGCCGGCACCCGCGAGCTGGAAGATCACCAGCGGCAGCAGTGCGGTCAGGGTGACCGCGGCCGTGGCGATCCGCACGGCGGGGCCGGGGAGACGCCGGGTGAAGACGTCGCCGATCGTGAACCGGCCGGCGTTGCGCAGCGGTTCGGCGAGCAGGAACATCATCAGGACCAGCGAGAGCGCGGTGCTCAGGGCGAGCGTGACGCCGTCGTAGCCGACGAGCGCGATGATGCCGATGGTGCCGAGCACGGTGCCGGCGGAGATGTAGTCGCCGGCGATCGCGAGGCCGCTCTGCACGGGGGAGAGCGAGCGGTAACCGGTGTAGAAGTCGCCCAGGTCGTCACGGTCGGGGCCGGTCATCACGCACAGCAGCAGCGTGACGGTGATGACCGCGATGAACGCGATCAGCGACATGGTCTGGGCCTCGGAGCTGAAGCTGGTCATGCGCGGGCACCTCCGGTGGGCTGCTGCCACACGGGACGTCCGGAGCGGCTCTGGCGTTCGGGCCGGGGCGCGGCCGCAGCGGCCGCCTGCTCGGCGCGTTCGCGGATCGCCGCGGCGAGCGGGTCGACCTGGTTGCGCGCGATCCGCTCGTACAGCGCGATCGCCCCCAGCGCCACGGGCAGCTGGAGGAGCCCCAGGACCAGACCGGTGGTGAGACCGCCGGTGAGGGTGCCGGTCATCATCGAGGGGGCGTAGCCGGACAGGAAGAGGAAGACGACGAAGTAGCCGAGCGCGGTGAAGGTGGCGACGCGGCGGAGCCTGCGGTACGCCGATCCGAGCCGGTGCAGATCAGCACGATCGTCGTCGGTGGTGGCGGGCGGTCGCGGCCGCGGGGACGCGTCCCAGGGCTGCTGCGCGGGGTCCCGGCCCTGGGGCGAGGAGTCCCACGCTCGTGGGGACGAGTCCCAGGCCGCCTGTGGATCGGTGTCCCAGGAAGGCGATCCGCCCTCCCAGGACTGCGACGCCGCCTCTTGGCGGTGTCGCCCGGCGTTCCGGTGCTGGGGTACGGGCGGTGGGCCGGGGAAAGGCTGGTGGTACGACATCGATCTTGCTCCTTGCCGCCCCGGGGAACGGGCGGGTGGCGCTGGTGGTCCGCGTACGTTACTCACGGGTATAGCGCTCGCGTAAGGGGATCCCGACCGCTTGGTATGTCGGTTCGGTGACGATCCTGTGCGCGTGGCGACGAAACGGCGGAAACCCCCGTCGTGGATCTTTCCGCAGGTCACGGGCGGGTCTCGGGCCACCCTGCGGCCGGACAGGCCGCCGAGTCGGCCACCGCCCCCCTCGCTCCCCTTCGGTGTCGCCCTCCGCGCCGATCGACCGCACCAGGCCCCGCGCGGGCGGCGCCGCCATGTGTGCAATCAGCGCCATCCCGATGACACCGACTAGCTGCGCTTGCACTTATAGCGCGTCTGCAATTATTGTGGCAGCACGTAAAGAGCTTACTCAAGCAATCACGGAAGGGGTGAGCCATGCCGCTCGCACTCCTCGCCCTGGCAGTCGGGGCATTCGGCATCGGCACGACCGAGTTCGTGGTCATGGGGCTGTTGCCCGAGATCGCCGGCGACTACGGTGTCTCGATCCCCACCGCCGGCCTGCTCGTCACCGGCTACGCGCTCGGTGTCGTCGTCGGCGCGCCACTGCTGACCGTCCTCGGCGGCAGGGTGAGCCGCAAGCCGATGCTCATGCTGCTCATGGGCCTCTTCGTGGCCGGCAACATACTCTCCGCGATCGCCCCGAGCTTCGGACTGATGGTGACCGGCCGGGTGATCGCCTCGCTCGCGCACGGCTCGTTCTTCGGCATCGGGTCCGTCGTCGCGGCCGACCTCGTCGCCCCGGACAAGAAGGCCGGCGCCATCGCCACCATGTTCACCGGCCTCACCGTCGCGAACATCGTCGGCGTGCCGCTCGGCACCCTCATCGGGCAGGCCGTCGGCTGGCGCACCACCTTCGCGATCGTCGCCGCGCTCGGCGTGATGGGCCTGTTCGGCATCGCCAAGCTCGTCCCCGCCATGCCCCGCCCGGAGGGCACCCACCTGCGCCGGGAGCTGAAGGCGTTCCGCAACCCCCAGGTACTGCTCGCGATGGCGATGACCGTGCTCGGCTTCGGCGGTGTCTTCGCCGCGATCACCTACATCGCACCGATGATGACCGAGGTCGCCGGTTACTCCGACGGCGCGGTCACCTGGCTCCTCGTCCTCTTCGGCGTCGGGATGTTCCTCGGCAACCTGCTCGGCGGCCGGTTCGCCGACCGCGCGCTGATGCCCCTGCTGTACGCCGCACTCGGCGGGCTCGTGATCGTCCTCGCCCTCTTCACCGTGGCCGCCCACGACAAGGTCCTCGCCGCGGTCGCCGTCTTCCTCGTCGGAGCGCTCGGCTTCGCCACCGTCCCGCCGCTGCAGAAGCGCGTCCTCGACCAGGCCCACGGCGCGCCGACCCTGGCCTCCGCCGTCAACATCGGCGCCTTCAACCTCGGCAACGCGCTCGCCGCCTGGCTCGGCGGCCTCGTCATCGCCGCCGGCCTCGGCTACACCGCGCCCAACTGGGTCGGCGCCGCCCTCGCCGCCGCCGCCCTCGGCCTCGCCCTCTGGTCCGCCGCGCTGGAGCGCCGGGCGCCCGCGACCGCCGAAGCCGCCGCCACCACCGGCACAGGCACAGGCACCGGCACCGGCACCGGCACCGAGGCCGCTGACCGCATCCCCGTACACCACTGACCCTCCCCTCCCCCGTCGCACACCACCCCAGGAGAAGCGCCATGACCACTATCGCCGTCACCCCGCTGACCACCCAGGACGCCGAGGTCCTGCTCACCGCCGCCCGTCGCGCCGCCGAGGCCGCCGGGGTCACCGTGAGCGTCACCGTGCTCGACGCCGGCGGCCACCTCCTCGCCTTCCGCCGCGACGACCGCGCCGTCCTGATCTCCGGCGAGACGAGCACCCGCAAGGCGTACACCGCCCTGCAGCTCAACGCCCCCACCGCCGACCTCGTCGACCTCGTCAAGCCGGACGGCCCCTTCCACTCCCTGACCACGGCTCTGGACCGCCCGCTCCTCTTCATCGCCGGCGGCGTCCCCGTCCACCGCGACGGCACGCTCATCGGTGCCATCGGCGTCGGCGGTGGAGCGCCCGAGCAGGACCACTCCTTCGCGGTCGCGGCCACCGCGGCCCTCGCCTGATCCGTACCGGCGAGAGACCTGTAGAGAAACCCGCAGAGAAAGCAGTTCGCGCATGTCCCACCTCCCCACCCTCACGCTCAACAACGGCGTCGAGATCCCGCAGCTCGGCTTCGGTGTCTTCCAGGTCCCCGACGACGAGACGGCCACCGCCGTCGGCCACGCCCTCCGGGCCGGGTACCGCTCCCTGGACACCGCCGCGATCTACGGCAACGAGGCCGGCGTCGGACGGGCGCTCGCCGACTCCGGCATCGCCCGCGACGAACTCTTCGTCACCACCAAGCTCTGGAACGCCGACCAGGGGTACGACTCCACCCTGCGGGCCTTCGACGACAGCCTCGCCAAGCTGGGCCTCGACCACGTGGACCTGTACCTGATCCACTGGCCGACGCCGGCGCGTGACCTGTACGTCGACACCTGGCGCGCGATCGAGAAGCTGGTCGCCGACGGACGGGTCCGCGCGGCCGGCGTCTCCAACTTCCAGCCCGCGCACCTGAAGCGGCTGCTCGACAGCAGCAGTCTCGTCCCGGCCGTCAACCAGATCGAGCTCCACCCGGCGCTCCAGCAGCGGGAACTCCGCGAGCTGCACACCGCCCACTCCATCGCCACCGAGGCGTGGAGCCCGCTCGCCCAGGGCGCCGTCCTCGCCGAGCCGGCCATCGTGGACATCGCCGCCCGGCACGGCAGGTCCCCCGCCCAGGTCGTGCTGCGCTGGCACCTCCAGCTCGGGAACGTCGTGATCCCGAAGTCCGTCACCCCCGCTCGCATCCGCGAGAACATCGACGTCTTCGACTTCGCCCTCTCCGACGAGGAGATGAGCGCCCTCGGCGGCCTCGACCGCGGACTGCGCACCGGGCCGGACCCCGACACCCTCAACTGAGCCCGCCCCCCGTCCCCGCTCTCCTCACCCGCCCCGCGCGCGGGCCGCCGTCCGCACCCGCAGCCCGCGCGCGAGCGCGCCTCCCCCTCGGAAGGAACCAGCCACGATGCCCGCCTCCCCCCACGCCCTCGACCGGCTGGTCTCCCCCGACGGCCGGCCGACGCTCGGCCTCGAACTTCCCCTCGACAACGACTGGGGCGCCGCCCGTCTGCGTTCGGACCGGGCCGCCGGCCGGCCCTTCGGCGTCCCCGATCTCACCGAGCACGCCCGGCTCGCCCGGCTCGCCGACTCGCTCGGCTTCGCGGCCCTGTGGGTACGCGACGTACCCCTCCACGATCCCGAACATTTCGGCGACGCGGGCTCGGTCTTCGAGACCTTCACGCACCTGGGCCATCTCGCCGCGGTGACCGAGCGGGCCGTACTCGGCACGGCCGCCGTCGTCCTTCCGCTGCGGCAGCCGCTGCTCGTCGCCAAGGCGGCCGCGACCGTGGACGTCCTCTCCGGCGGACGCTTCGTCCTCGGCCTCGCGAGCGGCGACCGCCCGGTCGAGTACCCGCTCTTCGGCGCGGACTTCGACGCGCGCGGACGGACCTTCCGCGACAACGTCGGGATCCTGCGCGCCGCCTGGGCCACGCGCCCGCCTGGCGAGGGTCTCGCGCTGCCCGCGCTCGGTCTCGACGCCGACCGACGGCTCGACGTCCTGCCCAAGCCCACCGGCCCGACCATCCCCCTGGCCATCGCGGGGAGCGCCCGGCAGACGCCCGAGTGGGTGGCCGAGCACGCCGACGCCTCGCTCGACTACCCCCGGCCGCTGGGGGCCCTGAGACTCAGGACCCGGGAGTGGCAGGCGCTCACGGCCGGCGCGCCGCCCAAGCCGTACCTCACACCCATGCAACTGGACCTCACGGCGGACCCCGACACCCCCGCCGCCGCGATCCGCCTCGGCCTGCGCACGGGCCGCCACGCCCTCCGCGACCACGTGAAGAGGATGGGCGACCTCGGGGTCGCCCATGTCTCCTTCAACCTCCGCCCGGGCAACCGACCCGTCGAGGACGTCCTCCACGAACTCGCGGAAACGGTCCTGCCGGAGTTCCCCTCGCGATAGGGCGGGGCGGAGTCCGCTTCGCCGTACCGCCCTTCTCCTCCGCGGAGACGGGGAAGGCCGCGAGGAGACTGTCCTACGGTGCCACCGGGGCGGGTCACCGCCCCGGTGGCACCCGTACGTCCATTCCACCCGCCCGAGAACAGGAAGCGACTTCATGACCGACAAGCTGACCGTGGGAGTCCTGGGCACCGGGATCATGGGGGCCGCCATGGCCCGCAACCTGCTCCGCGCCGGGCTCGCCGTCCGGGTCTGGAACCGTACCCGTGCCAAGGCCGAGCCGCTCACGGCGGACGGCGCGTACGTCGCCGACACCCCCGACGAGGCCGTGCGGGGTGCGGACGTCGTGCTCACCGTGCTCCACGACGGGCCCGCCGTGCTCCGGACCATGCGGCAGGCCGCGCCCGGTCTCCGGCGGGGCGCCGCGTGGGTGCAGTCCACGACCTCGGGGATCGAGGAGGTCGGCGAGCTGGCCGGCCTCGCGGGCGAGTACGGGCTGGTCTTCTTCGACGCGCCCGTCCTCGGTACGCGCGCGCCGGCCGAGGCCGGGCAGTTGGTCGTCCTGGCCGCGGGGCCCGGCGAGGGCCGGCAGGCCGTCGCGCCGGTTCTGGAGGCCGTCGGCTCCCGCACCGTGTGGACCGGCGAGGACGGTGCGGACGCGGCGGCCACGCGTCTGAAGCTCGTGGCCAACAGCTGGGTCCTCGCCGCCACCAACGCGACCGGCGAGGTCCTGGCCCTGTCCAAGGCCCTCGGCGTGGATCCCCGGAACTTCTTCGACGTCATCGCGGGCGGCCCCCTCGACATGGGCTACCTGCACGCCAAGGCGGCGCTCGTCCTGGAGGACCGGCTCTCGCCCGCCAGCTTCGCGGTGACCACGGCCGCGAAGGACGCCCGTCTGATCGTGGAGGCCGGCCTCCGGCACGGCGTACGCCTCGACGTGGCCGCGGCCGGCGCCGAACGCCTCGCCCGCGCCGCCGCGCAGGGCCACGGCGAGGAGGACATGGCCGCCGCCTACTTCGCCAGCTTCGAGGAGGCAGAGGCGGAGGGGCAAGAGGGGGCGGAGGGGTAGGAGGGACAGGAGAGGCAGGAGAGGGCCGGTCCGCTCGCCACCTGGCCGACCGAGGCGCCGGCCGCCTCACGCCAGAGCGTGGG
>NZ_JBHTSA010000145.1:0-18366 GCF_042795405.1 Streptomyces sp. NPDC056480
GGGCCTTGACCCCTGATGTTGGACACACGAGACACTGGATCCTAAGGATTCGAGGACGGACATCTCGTGGTCATGAAGAACTATCCGCCGGAGTTTTAGGCGGACGCGGTCGCGCTGTCCGTGTCGCGGCCCGAAGCGACGATCAGGTCGGCCGCCACCGGTCTGGGGATCAATCCGGAGACCCTGCGGAACTGGGTGAGGGCTGGCGGGGCAAGTCGCCCACGGGGACACCGGACGCTGGAAGCGGCCCGGCCGCCGGCCCCGCTGGAGGCGGAGAACGCGGCTCTGCGGAGGAAGGTCCGCGAACTCGGGGAGGAACGCGAGATCCTGCGCGAGGCGGCGAAGTATTCTGCCGGGGAGACCTGCTGGTGAACCGCTTCCAGTGTGTCGCCGGCCTCCAGCGCCGCTGCGGCGTGAAGCGGCTGTGCACCGCCCTCGGCGTCAGCCGCTCGGGCTTCTGCTGCTGGCGCCGGACGGCCACGGAGCGGGCCGCCCGGCAGGCGGCCGACGCCCGCCCGGATACGGGTGGTGCACCAGGAATCGGACGGCACCTACGGAGCCCCGAGAATCACCGCCGGGCTCCGCGAGACGAGCGGAGAGGCGGTCAGCCACAAGCGGGTCGCCAGGATCATGCGGGCTCTGGGGACCGAAGGGATCCGGTTGCGCCGGCGGCACCGCACCACCGTCCCCGGCCCCGCCGCGGCCAAGGCTCCGGACCTGATCGCGGGCGAGCCGGACACGGAGTACGTCGGCGACATCACCTAATCCGGAGTCAAGAACGGTTCGGCCGGAGAGGACCCCGCCCAGACCGTTCGAGTGGTGGTGGCCGGTGGGTGCCGAGAGGATGCCGACTGACAGCCCGTCCCCCGAGGGCGCTTGTGAGACCGTGCGCGTTTCGTGATCTTCCCGGTCACCGCCGTGAGCTGGCTGCCGCAGGCGTTGGACGGACGACTGCCTCACACCGGGCCACGACGCCTTTGCGTAGAGCGTCCGGCGTCGCTGCGGCAGCCGGCTCGTGATGAGTGTTGATGCTTGCTGGTGCCGGACGGATGCCTGCACATCACCTGGCCCTGCGCCCGTATGCAGAGCGGCGGCGTCCGGTACCTGCAGGCGTCAACACTCGTCGCTTGATCACTCGTTGGTGATGGTGGTGCGAGCCCGCGTCACGGTGACCTCTTGCGAAACCCGAGCCGTTCGGAGCTCCTGTTTAGACAGAGGCCCGCGGGGCGAGCTGGTGCCACGAACAGCTACTGAGGTGGCGGACCGGCCAGCGCGGCTGAGTCCTGGGATGAGGTCGCTGCGTGGTTCCGCATGAGCTCGTGACCAGCACAGACGCGCAGGATTACTGGGAGGGATCTTGATCTACTGCGGCATCGACTGGGCGGAGAAGACACACGGCGTCGCCTTGGCCGACGACAGCGGCCAGCTGCTGGCCAAGCGCCACCTCACCGACGACACGGCCGGCTACCGGATCCTGCCGGACCTGCTCGCCGAGTACGACGACAGCCCCGAGAGCCCCATTCCGGTCGCCATCGAGACCTCTCGCGGCCTGCTGGTGGCCGTGCTCAGGACCGGCAGGCGGCAGGTCTTCGCGATCAATCCGATGGCTGCTGCCCGATACCGTGACCGGCACTCCGTCTCACGCAAGAAGCCCGACCCTGGCGACGCCCTCGTCCTGGCCAACATCCTGCGAACCGACATGCACGCCCATCGGCCCCTCTCCCAGGACAGTGACCTGGGCCGCGCCATCGCCGTGCTCGCTCGAGCCCAGCAGGACGCCACCTGGAACCGCCAGCAGATCTCCAACCAGCTCCGATCCCTCCTGCGCGAGTACTGCCCCTCTGCCCTCGCAGCCTTCGGCCCCTGGCGCAACGGCCTCTGCCGCCGCGAGGCGCACGGGCTCCTGAAAGCCGCCCCGACACCAGCCAAAGCCGCGCGGCTGACCCACGCGCAGCTGCAGGCCGCGCTCAAGCGGGCCGGCCGCCAGCGTGGCATCGATGCCGAAGCCGAGCGGCTCCGGGAGGTCTTCCGTGCCGACTGGGCTCACCAGCCGCTGCTGGTCGAAGATGCGCTCGGTAAACAGATGCTCGCCCTCCTGGTCCAGTTGGAAGCCGCCTGCACGGCCGCCGACGACCTTGCAAAGGCAGTGGAGGACCCTCAGCACCCGGAACGCTGAGTGCCTGATTGAGAACCGGTCACGGGGTGGTGTGTGGATGGGGTGCTGTTCGGACGGGGCGGCGGGTCGTAAGGATGATCATTGACCACTTGACCATGGCTTCGTGGTGGGCGGGTAGACGTTCGTAGTCGCGGACGCAGCGGCGGTGTCGGCAGATCCATGAAAGGGTCCGTTCGACGGCCCGCCGGCGGGGCAGGACGATGAAGCCCTGGGCGTCGTCGCTGCGTTTCACGATCTCCAGGGTGAGGTTCCAGCGCTCTTTCGCCCAGGTCGCGAGCTTTCCGGCGTATCCGCCGTCGGCCCGCACCAGCGCGATGCGGTGGTGGATCTGCCGCAGGCGGGAGATCAGCGGCCGAGCGCCGTCACGGTCCTGGACCGAAGCAGCGGTGACGAGTACCACCAGCATGAGGCCGAGCGTGCCGACGGCGAGATGCCGCTTGTGTCCATTGGCTTTCTTGCCCGCGTCCCACCCCCGGCTGTCACCAGCCACGGTCTCGGCAGCCCGTAGCGACGGGGAGCCGGTCACCGCCGCACTCGGTTCGATGTCCCGGTCCGCCCTCCGCCGGAGGCGGTCTCGCAGGATGTCGTGCAGGTCGTCGGCATACTGCGCACGTTCCCAACGTGTGAAGAAGGCATACACGGTGGGGTGGGGCGGGAAGTCGGCAGGCAGGGCCCGCCACTTGCATCCGTTGTCGACCACATACCTGATGACGTCGACGGTCTTTCGTCGGCAGTGCTTCTCCGGCCTGCCGCCCCGGCCCCACCGCCAGGCCGGCAAGGGCAGCAAAGGCTCGGTGACCTGCCACTCCGCATCACTCATGCCAGACGGGCAGCGCACCGGACGCGCCGGTTCACAGGCGCCCCGGCCGAAGCGGCATGCCGGACACGGACAGCCCGATGAAGCAACCGAGTTGGCAACCGGAAGTGGGGAACGGTACAACGGCATGACAGGGCTCCTGTGACAACGGTTTGGCTTCGCAACCGCTGTTGTTACAGGAGCCCTGCCGTATCTGCGAGCCCTTCACAGCCACACCACCCGAACGAGGCATTCCGCCCACCGTCACCGGTTCTCAATCAGGCACTAAGCTTGTCGTTTAACCTCTGCGGGGGCTTGATGTTCCTTGATCGACTCGGCGCGTTTGACGGTTTTGCCAACGCTGTGGTGGCTGGCCCGGTGCTTGTTCTTCGATCCCGGGGGTCGTCCGGGGCCGGGTCGGTTGGGTTTCGGTGCGGCTGCCGGGCGGGCCGTGGTCGCGCGGACGTTGCGAAACCCCCGCCTGGCCCGGGCGGGGGTGAGGCGACGGGGTTCGGTTCGTCGTTCCCAGGGACGCCGGAGGTCTTCGGCGCGGGGCCGGATGAGGCAGAGCTGGGTGTGTGCGGCGATGATCAGCCAGGTCCGCAGATCGGCGGTCGCGGCGCGGCGGATCTTCGGTGTGGTCCATCCGACGGTCTGTTTCATCAGCCGGAAGGTGTGTTCCAGGTCGAAGCGGCGGAGGAAGGCCTGCCACCACCGGTCCACGTCCGCCGAGGTGGCTGAGGACCACAGCCAGACGGGTTTCGGGTCGCGGTTGCCTGGCAGGCGCTCGACCATCAGGCGCATCAACGTGCCGTGCAGGACGGGCAGTTCGTTTTCCGCATGTTCCATCCAGGGGCCGCGGTGGGTAAGCCGGGGATGCATCCGGTTCCAGGCCGTAGTCTCTGCCTTGCCGTAGTGGGTGGTGTCCGTGGTGGTGGTGACGTCGGGCTGGTGCCAGGTGTCGGGCTTGGCGAAGGCGAGGACGCCTCCGTGCCGGCGTGGCCTTCCGCCCTTGGGTCCGGAGCGGGCGGGGCCCGGGTCGCGGAGCATGACGCGGTCCGAGCGCAGTCGTCCGAGCAGCACGACGGGCAGGTCCCGCAGGGCGTGGGAGAGGTAGGTGACGTCGTAGCCGGCGTCCATCACGGTCAGGATCTCGGGGTCGCCCGGCTTCCAGTGTCCCGCGTGGACCAGGCGTTGAACGGCCTCGTGGAGCTGGGCGGCGGTGAGGAGTGTCTCGTCGTCCGCGGGTCCGGGCCGCTGGGCGTCCAGTAGCCGGCACCAGGAGGTGCGGCCTGTTTCCAGGGCGGCGGCGAAGGAGTATGGCCAGCCAGGGACGAACTGGTCCTTGCCGCGGTCGCCGCGTGCGTAGACGTGACAGAACAGCCGGTCGTCGCTGGTGGGAGCGTCGGGGCGGAGCCAGTTGCTTACGTCCACGGCCAGCACGATCCGCCCGTCGGCCGTCTTCGGAAGCGGTAGGCCGGCCAGAGCGCGGCGCAGACGGATCGGTTCGATCCAGCCGCGGTTCAACCCCGTATACAACGCGCCGTGTCCACGCCGGTGCCCGGCTGTCAAAGGCAGCTCGACCAGGGTGTTCACCGGCCCGTCCGCACACAGCACCGCGCCGGTCAGCTCGAAGAGCGCGTCAGCCCGGGCATACAGGCAGTCGTAGAACTCGACACGAAAGCGGGACAACACACCCAATGCCTCGCGTCCGGACACCCCGGCAGGCAGACTCATACACAGCGGCCGTTCTCCGGAGCTTCCTGACTCGACATCTCGAAGCGTGGAGAACGGCCGCCACCGCCGTCTCCGGAAACACCGCAGATCAGCAGGTCGGGTGACAAGCGAGGTTAAACGACAAGCTAAGAGCGGCGCCATCCGACCGGAGTTGTGGAACCCGGCGTCCACACTATGCGACGCCGGGTCATCAGCCTGCCCAAACAGCAAAAAGGTCTACGGAGCCGGAAAATCTTCGATCACTGAGTAGTCGCAGGTGGGGCCGCAAGTAACCTCACCACAACGATTCGTGGCACCGCAAATTATTATCACAGTTCCCGCTGTCGGTCCCTCTCCGCACTTCGCAAAGGTACCTGATTGTTCTTGGCCGAGCATCTGCAGCAAGTTGACATTCATTCATTGCTCCCCTATTTGAACTGTCGTCAGATCTGAACTTGTGACGCGGTCCTCGGAATTCAGGTTCGCCACGCCACGACTGCGACACTCAGATTAGGAAGTCCGACTCAACCGTGCAAGAGCAGTCAGTGCTTATGCATCAGATAGTCATGTCCCCCTTCGTGGTGTAGCCGATTTTGCGGTGGGCTTGTTGGTGGTGTGGGTAGCGCGGGGCTTTCGGGGAGCTCGGGGGAAGAACTCGGTCATGCTGCCTTCGGGTAGGTAGCGACAGGGGAAGGCGATCCACTCGTCGTGGAGTTCGAAGAGCACCGCCCGCAGCGAGCGCGGCCAGTTCCTCGTGTGACGGGAACGTCCCGCAGGGCGTCGGTGAGGCACGCGTGAACTTCGACTGACACAGCCCCCGTTACCGTTTTCGTGGCTCCGTAGTGGGGCCTCCGGCCTTCGGGTCCGGCATGACTTCCCCCCCTTGTTGTTCATGATCCGGGGGGTGTCACCGGGATCGGAGGCATCGACGGACCGCTGATGAGGGGCTTGAGTACCGGCTTCACCCAGGCCGGAAGAGCTCTCCGTAACGTGGATGCGGCAGCTCGGTGCCGAGGCAAAGCCGGACGAAAGCGTGATGGAGGGGCCTGCGCGTGATCGACACCGGCGACATCGACGTTTTTCTCGGCCTGGACGTCGGCAAGGGCGAACACCACGCCACCGCCGTGACTCCGACCGGCAAGAAAGCCTTCGGCAAACGGCTTCCCGACACAGAACCCAAGCTCCGCGAATTGTTCGCCAAGCTCCAGGCCAGGCAAGGAACGGTGCTGGTCGTGGTTGACCAGCCGGCCTCGATCGGTGTCCTGCCGCTGGCGGTCGCCCGCGACATGGGCTGCCCCGTTGCCTACCTGCCCGGGCTGACGACGCGGCGGATCGCCGACCTCTATCCCGGTGAGGCGAAGATGGACGTCAGGGACGCATTCATCATCGCGGACGCGGCCCGCGCGATGCCCCACACGCTGCGGGCCGTCGACCGTGAGGATGAGACGATCGCCGAGCTGGAGATGATCGTCGGGTTCGACGACGACCTGGTGCGCCACGAGGCGCTGTGTGACCGAGTGGAGGTGGAAGGAATCCGCCGCTGGGCTGTCGCAGCAGTCCAGCGAAGCGGAGGGCAGCCTGATCCGGGAGGCGCCGGGGAGGGTGGAAAGCAGCCCTGACTGTCAGTCTTTCCTCACCGGATCCCGCAAGGATTAGGTAGCCCCGGCCGAGGTGGTCTGACTCTTGCTATGACTGACCCCGCGGGTGTCCTGGCGCTGATCTGTCGCATGCCCGGCCGGGCATGCAGCAAGTGCTGCCGCCGGACGGACGTGACCTGAAAGACGTCGTGTCAGTTGGTCCTACGTTGTTGGTGGGTTGGACGGGCCGTCGGAAGGTCCAGAGGCCCAGAGACTCCGGGTGTGGCTTTCAGTTGGTTGCCCTTGATGGTTCGCCTCACCTGGCCGCCCGGAGTCTCACGACGACTCGGCCGCTGATTAGGAGCTGCGGGCCCCTGCGGATGCATCGCTGAGTAGGACCACGCTGGCGAGGTCGTCCTGAGCAACAGCGCATGTCGAACGGCCGGAGGAACAGGTGGCTCGGATCTGGGCGGGAACGGACATCGGCAAGACGCACCACCACTGCGTGGTGCTGGACGCCGAAGGCAGGCGGCTGCTGTCGCGGCGCGTGCTGAACGACGAGCCGGAGCTGATGGCCCTGTTCGCCGACGTGTGGTGGTAGGCGCGGTCGGCGAGGACGGGATCTGCCGGGTGGGGCAGGCCTGGACGATGCGTGGGCGCGTGCGGCGGTCAGGTCGTGGGTGCGGCCGGGTGCCGCGCGGGAGAACCGCAGCGGTGTGCCGTCGGGGCGGGCGGTGACCTGCACGTTCATGCCGTGCTTGCGGTGTTTCATGGAGTAGTACCGGCTCGTCGGCGGCGATGCGGCCGATGGGGATGAGGGTGCCGTCGGTGATCACGTGGTCGCCCTCGCCCGGGCCGGTCAGGGCCTCGTGCCAGCCCGGCGCCCGCGCCGCGAGGACGTCGGGGGTCTCGCTGGCATAGCGCCGGGCTGTGGCTGTCGGGACGCCGGAGCCGGCTGCCAGGGCGGGCAGCGTCTCGTTCTTGCGCGGGTGCACCAGTACGAGCAGGGCCTGGCGGAAGCAGCCGGGCTTCCGCCATCGCGGGCGGCGTTCACACCTTCGTGCGCAGATGAGCCGGGAAACGTGCTCAGCCAGCTCATGCGGGACATCAGCCGTGGCACGGTACGGGACCAGGCGGGGCTCCTCGGACGATGCGTGGTGCGTAGAGAACACCACCGCAACGACCAGGAGCCCCGCCTCGTCACCACACCCCTGCTGGCCTGCCATTTCACCCCACAGCGACAGGACGAAAACGGCTCAATCAAGTTCAGTACACGATCATGTAGGCAACTCAAATAGTTCCGGCTCAATATCCGTCCACAGCTTGCCAGAATGCATCAACTCGCGCGTTGAACGCTTCCGGCGACTCCTGGAAAGGCCGGTGCGCCTCGCCTTTCAGTACTTCGAAGGCCGCTCCCGGAATTTCCTCAGCTACTACCCGTCCGAACCGGGGGGGCGTGACTATGTCCAGATCGCCGGCTAGGACGAGAGTGGGTGCCGCGATCCTCGACAAGCGCTCGAGGGTGTCGTTCCCCGTGAATGCCTCCAGCTGACGCTGGAAGTCTTCAGGCGATTGGGGGTGAGGGGACTGCAGCATCTCATGGATGATCCGCTCAACAGTGCCGTCGTTGTGAGCGCGCGGCGTATATATCCACAGCAGGAACGCTTCCAGCATGGCTTGCGCATCCGGTGCCTCCGTCGCAAGCCAGCGCCAGAACCGGATAACCGAAGCCAGGTATGCGTCCTCACGAGCCCATGTGCTTACCAGCACGAGGCTCCGGACAAACTCGGGGTGCCGCAACGCAAGCTCCTGTGCGACCATGCTGCCGCCCGAAAAGCTCGCGACATGGACGTTCTCCACGTCGAGCGCCTTGAGAATTCCCATGGCATCGTCTGCCATCACCGCCAGCGACAGCTGCTCGTCCCGTAGCGGGGTGCGCCCTGTGCCTCGATTGTCATAGGCAATCAGCCGGTACCGCCCGGAAAGGCCATCCATCTGAGCTTGCCACGCCTCGGCGGGATCACCTAGCCCCGCAATCAGCAGCACCGTCGGCCCTTCGCCCCGGCTCTCCACCCAGATCTCTGTCCCATTGACATCGACGAGTTCATCCATGAGATGCACCTCCACCACCCATCATTACCCGTATCACCCTCGCGCGCCCACCAGGGCGCGTCCAGAAAGTGGTGTAAAAGGCGACGAGTGTAGGTTTCCGTACTGAACGACACCAAAGTTCGTAACGGAAGGACCCACGCTCGTGCACCACCGAGAATCCCATCCGCGGCGAGATCGACGCCGTGTTCGCCGAGGGCCGACCGCTGGCCGGCTGCTTGGAGGACGTCGCCCGGCTCGGCGCCCGGCTGATCATCCAGTCCGCGCTGGAGGCCGAGGTCGATGAATTCCTGGGCCGGGCTCGATATCAGCGTGCCGACGTCATCCCGGCCGAGGACGGCGACGGCCAGGACGCGGTCTTGGCGGCCAGCGACGAACCGGCACCCACGGCACGAGCCGGGCACCGCAACGGCCACCGTGAGGTGACGGTCAAGACGACGTCCGGACCGATGAAGATCAAGAAGCCGAAACTGCGGGGCACCACGGAGAAGTTCGCCTCCCGCCTGTTCGGCGCGACGGTGACGCGGACGAACGCGCTGGAATGCCTGGTCATCGCCTCGTTCGTGCGCGGCCTGTCCACCCGCGACGTCACGAACACCCTCGCCGAAGCCCTCGGCTCGGACGCGGCACTGTCGAAGTCGACCGTCTCCAGCATCTGCCAGAACATCCGTGGTGAATACGACAGCTGGCGCCAGCGTGACCTGTCGGAGGTGACCTTGGCCTACCTGTTCATCGATGCCTCGCACTTCCGGATGCACCTGAACGCTCCGGCCGAGCCCGTGCTCGCCGCGTGGGGTATCGACACCGACGGCAAACACCGCGCTCGCCGCCGTCGACGTCGCCGCGATCGTCTTCACCGTGCGCCGTGCCTTCACCCGCCGCCACGTCCTTGCCGAAGCACGCCGGCACCTCGCCGAGACCCTCCGCGGCCGAGCCTTCCCTCCCGGCCTGGACACCTACATCGCCGACCAGGCCCTCGCCCGCCACAGCCGCCAGCTCACCGTTGTTCAGCCCGGCCGCCGGACCCCGGCCGCCGACCAGATCACCTACACCGCCGACTTTGCCTGGCCGCACCGGTGGTGGATCGCTGGCACCGACGGCAAGCCGAGGGAGTCGAGCCGGTACGCGCGGGCCCGGCTTGCCAGCCTCGTCCTGCAGAACGCGATCCGCGACGCCCACCAGCAGGCCGCGATGCCCGAGGAGTACCTGGGAGGCCGTACTACCGACCCGGCGACGTGGCTGCGTACACCGGAGAACCTGGAGCGGCTCGCCGCCTTCACGCGCGTGGCCGACGCCCGCCGACGCGCCATCGAGGACCGGGCGAAGCCCGAGCAGCCGGCCGACGTGGTCAAGCCCACGGACCACCAGCAGCACCACAGGGACCGCCCCGGCCAGGGCAGGGGAGCGGGCCGCGACCGGTGAAGGGATGGCAACCGGCCAGGGCGTGGCCGATCTGCGACTCACCCGCGAGCCTTCGGGCGCCGGATCGAGAATCGGGAAGCTGGCACCCGACACGGGAGGAACCTTGACCGACCTGCACGAACCGCTGGAACCGCTGGAGAGCTACCCCGACGAACTGCCCCCGCCCCGCCAGCGCGGCGATGTGAACGTGGTGGGCCTGCCCAGCATCGCCGACGACCTCGCCCGCAGCCTGGCCGCGCTGAAGATTCGGGTGCAGCCCCACGACCCGAAGACCTCGCTTGTCAGCCCCGAGAAGGCACGCGAGAACACGGAGAAGGAAGTCGACCGGCTCCTGGGCACCGCCGCTCCGGCGGCGGCCTGCGTGTAGTCCTGGTCCTCGCCGTCGTCCTTCCCGCCGGCACCGACGATCCGCCCGTCCTCGTCACGCCGGACGTGCACCTTGCGCTTCCCGCTCGTGAGGGCGCGGGAGGCGAGTTGCTCGACCAGGCGCTCATCATGACTGCGGAGGCCCTGGAGGACCGCTACAAGAGGGCGGAAGCTGGCGGAGGCGACCATGTCGGTCGGGTCCTCGTTCGGCTCCAGGAAGACCGGCACGCCGATCCGAGCGACCTTGGTGCTGCCGTCCTTGTTGAGGCGGAGCGCGCGGCCGATGTTCTGCACGATCTCCACCTGGGAGCCGCGGGTGTCGGCGAAGCATACGGCCTCGACGCTCCGCTCGCCGGTGATGTCCACGCCTTCCCCGAGGACGCGCACGGACGCGAGGAACGCCCGGTGCACGCGCCGGCCATGCCGACCACACCCGGTCCGGCGGGACGTGGCGGCCGGCCTCCAGCTCGTAGAACTGGCCTCGATCGACGAATTCGGCAGCTTCTCCGCGGCCGAGAGATCGGCGTCGGAGGCGTCGGTGACGTACAGCTCGGCCGCCGTCTCCGGCAACTTCTCCGCGAACGCGGCCGCTCCTCGACCTTCTGGTGGAACGTCATGACCGTACGCAGGTTGTACGCCGCGGCGTATTCTAGAAGCGCGGCCTGCAGCAGCGCCAAGCGCCGACCCCGCTGCGCCTCCTCCGACTCCCCAAGAACGGGAGACGGGTCGCGGATCTCCAGCACGTCGATCTCGAAACCCGCGAGGATCTCCCGCTCGATGCTCTCGCTCAGGCCCAGCTCGGCGAGCCACGCGCCGTAGGTGCCGTCCGGGTCGTCGGCCATGCTCGCGATCTCCAGCTCCTGGCCGTCCGCGCCCTTCTGCGGGCGGGCCGCGGCGAGGATGCGCGGGGTCGCGGTCAGGTAGAGCCGGAAGCCGGCGGGGATCCGCTGGTTGTCGTGGATCGCCGCCCACGGCCGACCGAGATCACCAGCGGTTCCGTGCGCCTCATCCACGATGGCGAGGTGGAAGCCGTCCATGCGCTGGCCGCAGAGGCGCTCTCCGCCCGCCAGCGCGGCCTCCAGCGGTCCGCGAACCTTCCGCTGTCCCTCGTGAGCGCCGATTTCCTCACGGTCCACCAGAGAGGCGTAGGTGGCGAACACGACGGCTGGCCCGTGCCCGGCCCACAGGGCGAGCTGGATCGGGTTCGTGGTGGTCCGCACCCCCAGTGCGTTCAGGACCGGGTCGTTCCCCAGCGAGCACCGCCACCATGGGGGAGCGGTGCCCGACCGCCCGCCAGGCCTGGGCGGTCTGCACCAGCAGGTCCAGGGTCGGGACGGTGACGAGGATCCGGCCGTTGGGGAAGCAGTCTCGGGCTGCCCAGGCGGCGGTGATGGTCTTGCCCGATCCGGTGGCCGAGACGAGGGTGCCGCGGGCGCCGCGAGTGGGAATGGGGGTGCGCTCGGGGCTGCCGGCCCAGGCACGGATCGCGGCGACTGCGGTGACGCCGAGCGGCGGCACGACGGCGCCTACCGCCTGGTCAGCACCCGCCACGCGCATCCCTTCGACACCGTCTTCGGCCGCGGTCTACCGTTGCGCGCGGCGAGCTGACCTCCGGCAGAGCTGTCCACCCATTCACACGTGACCCGCGCGCCCGGACCACCGCCGAGCGCGCCGCCATGGGGGACTGGACGGCCGAACTGCCCACTACTCCGGTGGAGACTCGGCCAGTCCTGCGGCGTCTCTGCGACGGTCCGGCCGACCTGGTGACGACTCCGATGCAGCAGGGCGTCTCCTGTGCCAAGGCCCGCCGGACAGGGCCGCAAGACGGTCGTCATCCTGAGTGTGTCCGCCGCCGTCGGAACCCTCGCGTTCGTGGGCGCTCTGTGGTGGTGGGCAGTGGCCGTTGTCGCTGCTCTCGGCATTGTCGTGCCGGGCATGATCCTTCTGGAACCAGTCTGTCCCACCCGTCGGCGTCCCCAGGCAAACTTGCCGGTCAGCGGGAGCTGTGCGCTGCTTGGAGCGCCTCCCATTCCAGGGTGGGGAATTCGTGGCCCCCGCACTTTAGGTGCCAGTCTGTCCGTATGTGCCCCCGTCTCGCCCTGCCCGACACGGATCTGTGTGCCGTCTGCCTTGGCAGCGCACAGCCGGTCTGCGCCGACGGCTGCGGTCGCGGACGGGACGCTCTGCCTGGTTTGCTCCGAGCCGCCCGCCCCGGTGGAGTTGGGCGACTGCCCCGGCCACGGCGACAAGCCGTGCGGACGGGCGGTACAGACAGCCAGTCTCTGCGGCCGCTGCAAGATCGAGGCGGAGCGCGCCAAGGCCGCTTCCGAAGCCGCCCGAGACGCAGCCGTTGCTGCTGCTCAGGCAGCCGAGCGCGAGCACGCACCCTTCTGCCCCCCCTGTACGGCGCTCCGCTGACGTCCCGCCCCGTCCGGAGTCTCCTTCCGGGCGTGGCAGGGCCTGATCGCCGCTCAGATCACCGTACAGCGCCTCCACTTCACTCGGCCCTCCGGCACCCAGAGGCCAGACCCACCTGAGGACCAGACATGACCATCGATGCCGTTCTGCACGGCGCGCTCGAGGGCGCGGTTACCCGCCCGATCCCGAAGTCCGCCGGCTCCCGGGTCCGCTACCTCGTCAAGCAGCACCACGGCAGCACCAAGGCCGTTGCGCAGCTCCTCGGCGTCTCCCAGCGCACCGTCGGAGGCATGACTCCGCGCGTCCGTGAACATGTGTGTTCGCTGTCGCCCGGGCGCTGCGACCCCGAGGCTGCCAGCGGCTATTCGAGGTTCTCGGCGGTATCTCCCGGACTCCGGCTGGCGGCGTGCGCCCACGTTCTCCTTGGGGGAATGACGACGGCCCTGCCGCCGGGCGTGGTGGCAGGGCCGTCACACGGGTCCGGTCCCAGATGGCAGGGCCGGGGGCACGTGTCGGATTTCCAACGGTTAGGCCGGGCCGCCGGGCACGTAGGTTTGGGCCGTTCGGATGTGTTGAGCGGTCGTTGACGCTCTTCCGGCCCACGCGGCGGTCCCGGCACCAGACCGCAGCCCCTGGAGGATACGCTCGGCCCCGGACGGCTGGGCGTCGTCGTGGTTGTACTACTGGTAGTGCCACGGTGGTATGCGGACCGCGGCGACGCCGGCTCTCTGGTCAGGCATGCCTGGATGATGCCGTGGGCGCGGGCCGTGGTCAGGTCGTGGGTCCGGCCCGGCAGCGCTCGCGAGAGTGTGGAGGTGTCGTGGCTGTGCGGGTCCGTCTGCGGCGTCCGCAACGGCTCCGGCTCTCGCGGTAGAGCTCCGCACGCGTCTAGCATCCTGAGTATCCATCTTTTCCCGTTCTGGGTATTGCTTGCTCAGGTGTTTTGTGCTGTAGGGGAGTGTGCTGGAAGTACCAGAGAACCCGGCCCCACTGGACAGAGGCAGTGATCCTGATGACGACGACCACGGTCTTCCCGGGCGGACAGCAGCGTTCCGCGCTGCGTGCTCTGCCGCCCGGCGGGCGTGTGTTCGGTCTGCCGCTGGATCACGGGCCGCTCGCTCCGGCCACCGCCCGGCACGCGGTCCGTCCGGTGCTGGAGGGCTGGGGTCTGGACGGGGAGCGGGTCTATGACATTCTTCTTGTGGTCTCCGAACTGGTCACCAACGCCGTCACCCACGCGCTCCCCCCGGTAACCCTGCACCTGCGCATCACCGCGGACGGATCGGGCCGGGTCCAGGTCCACGTCACCGACGGCGGCCCCCGCACCGGCACAGGCTCAGTATCCGCGAACTGGGCGGCCGAACGGCCCGACGGTGAACACGGCCGCGGCGACGTGATCATCTCCGCGCTGGCCGGACCTGCCGGGACCGGTACGGGCCCCGACGGGCTGATCGACCACTGGGCCGACTTCGGCGCAGCCTGAACCCACCACTGAACTGAGAAGGCGCAAGACGCTCCTGTTCCCCGGAGAACCTGAGGTGATAGTGCGGGCGGAGGAACTGCTGCAGGCCCACACCGTGTGGTGGGGCCATACCGTCCTGCTCCGCCTCGACGGGGAACTCGACATCGCCACCGCCCCGCTGGTGGACCAGGCGGTGACAGCCGCACTGGCCGGACACCCGGGCGTGCTCTGCCTCGACCTGACCGGACTCAGCTTCTGCGACCTGACCGGCCTGCACACACTGCGCCGGCTCACCGGCCGCACCCATGCCGCAGGCACGGCCCTGCACCTCGCAGGCATGCGCCCCCGCCTGCGCTACACACTCACCCGCCTCAGAAGCCAGTCGCCCTGGACCCCACCCGTCCTCCAGGACTGAAACAGGCCCCCGGGCGGTTCGGGCGGGCTCTCACGCACGGGGGTGATCACGGTAGCCGCGGCGCGGTATCCGCCGACATTGCCCCTTGTCGGCTGCAGGCGGCGGTCCCGTGCTTCCCAGCCGGGACTGCCTCCTGCGCCTGACACATCGGGGGTACATGAACTCCGGCGCATCCGCCTGGGACGCCAAGCGGCGCGAGGCATACGCCAACGACCAGGAAGTAGCAACGTCTCTCGTCGCGGTCTCGGCCCGGTCGAACCGTCAGAAGGCCGACCAGGACCCCCACGAGTGGATGCCGTCGGCCCTGGGGGCTACCTGCGGCTACGTCGCCGAGTGGGTCGGCACCAAGCTGCGCTGGGGCCTGACCGCAGACCAGGGCGAAGCCGACACGCTCGCCCTGTACGCCGTCCGGGCCGCCCAGGGGCTGCTCGGACTGCGGAAGAGTTACGGCGACACCAGGCTCGAAGCGGCCTTCCACAAAGCGGTCGTGGTCGGTGATCCCTCCTACCGGACCGTCAAGGGCATCCTGGTGCCGGCAACACCATCACCACCCACGCCCACCGCGTGACCCTCGATGCCACCACAACCAGCGGGTCAGCGGCTTGCCTGTCGTGCGGAGTTTTCTCAGTGAGCTTCTTCAGCTTGCCCACCGATCGGGTGACCCACCTGAAGTGTCTGTGCAGGTCAGACCCTCTTGAGCGCCTCCGGCCGAACCCGAGTTGAAGAAGCTCAGTCAGCGCTCACAGCCGATACCTGCGTCGGCTCGATGTAGCCGCGGGACTGTAAGAAATTCGGTGTATCCGACTCATAGAAGATGCACCTGTGACCAGTGAAAAGTTAGGGACCGAGGCCGGCTCGGCTGCGGCGGACGACCGGTTTGTGGAGGAGCTTGTCTCCCGGGCTCAGGCTGAGGGTCTGCAGCTGACGGGTGAGGGCGGGCTGCTCCAGCAGCTGACGAAGCGGCTGCTGGAGTCGGCTCTTGAGGGCGAGATGACCGACCACCTCGGCTATGGCCGGCATGACCCGGCCGGGAAGAACGGATCGAATTCCCGCAACGGTAAGCGGACGAAAACGGTCGTCACCGATGTGGGCCCGGTGACCGTCGAGGTGCCGGGAGACCGGGCCGGCGCCTTCGAACCGAAGATCGTGAAGAAGCACCAGCGCCGGCTGACCGGCGTCGATGAGATGGTCCTGTTGCTGTCCGCGAAGGGCCTCACGCACGGCGGGATTTCCGCGCACCTGGCCGAGGTCTACGGCGCCGATGTGTCGAAGCAGACCATCTCCACGATCACCGACTCGGTGATGGAGGGCATGGCCGAATGGCAGGCCCGGCCTCTGGACTCGGTCTGTCCGGTGGTGGCTTCGTCGCGTTCGGCGGGGACGTATCTGGTCGGGATGCCGATGTGGATGTGGGTCGCCCGCTCGCCGTCGACGTTCGGTCCGGTGTCCGCGTCCGCGACGGCCGGCGGTGTGACCGTGACCGCGATGGCGAAGGTCTCCTCGGTGCGTTGGGACATGGGCGACGGGAAGACTGTCACCTGTGCGGGTCCGGGGACGCCGTATCAGGCGTCGTACTACGCGGACCCGTCTCCGACGTGCGGCCACCTCTATGAGCGCGCCGCCCGTGATAAGCCTGGCGAGCGGTTCGCGGGCCGTGCGATCGCGACGTGGGCCGTGGAGTGGTCCGCGCCCGCGCTTGGTGACGCGGGCATTCTGACCGAGGTCCGGGAGACTGCGTTTACCGTTCGCGTGGTTGAGATGCAGGCCGTGGGCGTCCAGTGACCGGCTGTGGTGAGGCTGTCGGCGGCACTCACCACAGCCCCGGCCCCGGCCGTGACCTATCGCGGTGACCGATGGCGGTGGCCGATGACGAGAGCCGGTGCCACGCCGCCCACGAGCACGTCCAGGACGTCATTCCCAAATTTGGGAATGACCCCGACGGCTCCACCGGACCGCGGTCTCGCCCGGCCTCGGCGGCGGAAGCCGACGCGGGGCGAACAGCCCCTCCGGCTCCTTCGACTCGCCCGGCTCCGCGTCGGCCGCCGGCAGCGCGCCGCTTGCGGCCAGGGACTCCACGACCGAGGAGCATCACGCCGCCTGCACCCACTGCTCCGCGACCGACCGCAGCCGCGCAACGCTGCGGCTGCGCCGCTTGCGCCATGTCACCGCCGAAACTCCCGCCTGCTGGGCCGCAGACCGGGACTCCTCACGTACTTCGGCCGCGATCCGGCGCACCCGCGCCTGTGTCAGCAAGCCCCTTCTGCATGCCCCACAGCAGCAGCTCGGCCAGCTCGGCTTGCGCCGGATCCAGCTCCCCGGGGGAGCCCGCGAGCCCAACGGCTACGGCCTGCTCCGCCAGGGCGTTGCGGCAGACGATCTCCGCGACGTTCTCGGCACCTTGACGTTCAGCCAGTGCCGGATCCCACGCCAGCCCCCGAGGGTCGTCGTCCCGCAGCTCCCGGCTCGCGCGGTGCAGCGTCTCCAGCAGCAGGTTCGCCCGAGGCTTCCGCGAGAAGTACCCGCATCCACCGGTCGCTGTGCTCATGGCCCAGCCGCCGGTCCCGCACGCCGATCCAGCCGAGCAGCTCCTCCAGCTCCGCAGGCCCCTCGCCCCGCCCGGCACAGCACACCGGCCCGCTCCAGCCAGCCCTGACCCCTTCTCCGGGCCGGGGCTTCGTGCTGCCGGGGATGCTCTATGGCCGCACGGGCCCGGGCTGTGGAGGTGGGGCCAGTGTTTTTGCGGGCCACGCACGAGCTGGTCGAGCATGTCTCCTGGCTCATCTACGCCCGAAGGTGTGAACAAGGCACCGTTGGCGGAAGCTGAACTGCTTCCGGCAGGCCCTGCTCGCGCTCGCCCACCTGCGGAAGAACGACACGCTCGCCCAGCTCGGCGCCGGGTTCGGCATCTCAGAAACGACAGCCTGGCGCTACGTGGACGAGACGGTCGACGTCCTTGCCGTCTGGGCGCCCGGCCTGCGTGAGGCCCTGACCGGGCGTGGCGAGGACGACTTCGTGATCCTGGACGGCACTCTGATTCCCACCGACCGGGTCGCGGCAGACGAGCCGTACTACTCCCAGAAACACAAGAAGCACGGCATGAACCTGCAGGTCATCGCCGCGCCCGACGGCACACCTCTGTGGTTCTCGCGTGCCCTGCCCGGACGCACTCACGATCTGACCGCGGCCCGCGCTCACGGCGTGATCGAGAACTGCCTGACCAGGCAGATCCTCGTCCTGGCCGACCGCGCCTACCAGGGCGCCGGCGCCACCGTCCGCACCCCCTACTACCGCCACCACGAACTGCCCGAGCACTACCAGCAGTACAACCGAGACCACGCCCGCCTGCGTGCCCCGGGCGAACGTGCCTTCGCGCAGCTGAAAACGTGGCGCCTACTTCGTCGAGCTCGATGCTCGACCAACCGCATCGGACGCATCGTCGCTGCGGTCCACACCCTCCTGATCTGCGGATACAGAGGATGAAAGAGGCTCAGTGAGCTTCTTCAGCTTGCCCACCGATCGAGTGACCCACCTGAAGTGTCTGTGCAGGTCAGACCCTCCTGAGCGCCTCCGGCCGACCCCGAGTTGAAGAAGCTCAGTGATCCCCCGCTCGAGGCCAGCAGCCCTGGACAGCCCTCGGTATATAGCTGAACCCAGCTCAGATACCCGGAGTTGCCTTGAGGGGAGGAGAAGAAACATACGGTGGTTTAATTTTCGCGGCAGGCACCGGTGAGGACTCTTCAGCATGCACAAGTGGCGCGAGGAGCATCGAAGCACCCGCGATGACTAGCGAGCTCGTGCACGGTAGGCGGTGAGGCGTCGAGCCACGGATGGTCGATCATGGTGGGGTGGTGGGGACCGTGACTCGTGCAGCGATCGTCAGCAGCCGTCGGATCACGGGCCTGTCGGCCG
>NZ_JBHTSA010000146.1:0-18336 GCF_042795405.1 Streptomyces sp. NPDC056480
GGCTTCGGGAGCCCGGGCCGCCGTCGGAGCGCCGACCGTCAGAACGAGGTCCAGGTGAAGGCGACCTGGTCGCCGTTCTCTATCTCGAACTGGCAGCCGCCGACCGGGGTCGGGGTGCCGTTCACCGAGATGCTCCAGTACGCCGAGCCGCCTCCGTTCACGCCCTTGACCGTCTCCACCGCGTAGTCGTCGAAGGAGGCGTACCAGGTGCCGTCCCACGAGAAGCCGTTCCGCTTGGCCGCGTGGTCCAGGGCGGCCGTCGGGGTCGGGACCTTCGTGGCGTGCGCGCTGCCGTTGGTGCCGTCGCACTTGTGCGGTGTGCCCCAGCGCGGCCGTCGTACGGGCGAGGGCGCGCGGGCCCCGTCGTGCGGTCAACACCAGCTCCAACGGCTGGGGCGTCGCGGGCCTCAACGCCTGTGGAATCAACCCGCAGTCCGCCGAGTTCACCACGATCAGCGGCAAGACCCCGGTCGACTTCCTCATCGCCAACCAGTACAACCCGGCCGGTGGCTTCAAGTACAAGCCCGCCGACACCGTGCCCTCCGCCTACTCCTCCATCGACGCGCTCCGCGCCGTCGCCGGCGGCGGCTTCACCACGGCCCCGCCGGTGCCGGTCACCCCCGGCGCCCCCCGGTGGGTCGCCCAGCCCGCCTTCACGGCGGGCACCCCCACCAAGCTGGCGCTGACCGTCGACGACGGCGCGGGCAGCCTCAAGGTGTGCTCGGTGGCCTTCACGCCCACGGGGACGACCACGACCCTCGGCGAGGTCCTCGCCGCCGCGACGGGCGCGGCCACCCCGGCCGGCTGCGTCACCGGCGTGACCCCGTCGTCGGGCACCGGCCCGATCACCGCGGTCAACGGCAAGGCCGACAGCGGTTCCAGCACCTGGAAGGTCAGCGTCGACGGTTCGTCCTTCGCCGGAGCGCTCCGCGAGAAGACGATCAACATCGGCGACACGATCGCGCTGCGCTGGGGCGCCTGACCGCGAGGGGAAGCGACCCGGTTCGGCTGATCCGGAACCGGACCGGAGGAATGCGCCGGCGAAATCCGGCGGCACGTACGACGGGCACGTACGACGGGCACGTACGACGGGCACGTACGACGGGATCGCGGCGATCACGGGCACCGACGCCGTCCACGACCGGCGCCGGAGGCGCGCCGACGTCTGCGAACGGCTGATCCGCGAGGAACTCGCGCCGGGGCACGAGGGGCCTTCCTGGTGTGGGGAAATTCGTTGATCGTTTCGCTTGATCCTTTGGTAGGGTCGATTCGTCCGGTCTGACCAACCGGCATACAGCGGCGCGGTGTTACCGGTTCACCCGCCGCGATGACGACCATTCAGTGAATCGTGGGGGAGCCGGCCGACGGGATTCCCGTCGTTTCTCACGCCGTCTCGGCGTGACCGTCCCCTGGGCTTTTCCTCTTGTGCCCGCGCGGCCCTTCCACGGCCGCGAGCCGGGTTCCTTTGATGTGTTCCATGGGGGATCGATCATCATGCACAGAAATCCGTCGCCGGCGGTCCGGGCCCTCACCCGGACCGTGGTCGGCACCACCGCCGTGGCCGCCGTGCTCGCGGTGAGCGCCGGAGGCGCGGCGTTCGCCGCCCCCGCGCCTCCGCACCAGGAAGCGCGGGCGACGGGCATCGGCACCACCGAGACCCAGCGCGTCGACGCGGCCGCCCTGGTGCGCCTCGACCCCACGTGGGAGGTGCTGCTGCTCAGCGACTACGACTTCGTCCACGCCCTCTGGCAGAAGGCCAGGGACGGCGGCGAGGCGTACGAATCGGTGCGCACCGCGGCCGAGAAGGCCATGGCGAGCACCCTGGACGCCGACCACGTCGCGTTCATCACCACCGGCATCCACGAGGCCCATCGACTGGACCAGCAACGCGAGCGCGACAAGGCGGAGGCCGCACGCCTCGCACGTCTCGCCCGCCAGCAGGTCATGACGGTCATCGGCATCACCGGCGCCCCGGAACTCCTCGAACTCAGCGACGAGAACTTCATCCGCGCCGTCCTCAGGCATCAGGCCTCCGGCCCCGAGGTACGCGCCGCCGCCACGGCGGCGCTGACCGGCACTCCGGCGGCCCGGCAGGAGTTCATCGCCAACGGCGCGCGCGAGGCCCACAACAGGGACGTCACCAGGGAGCTGCTCGAACTCGCGGAGAAGGACCGCAAGGAGGCCGAACTCCGTAAGAACCAGGCCGCGCGCAAGAACGTCGCCGCTCTGTTCCGCATCCCGATGACACCGAGCCTGTTCGACGTGAGCGACGACGTCTTCATCCGCGAGATGCTGCGGGCGGCGCCCGCGGACCTGCGGAACTCCGAGCTCTACCGGGCCGCCCAGTACGCGGTGAACAGCATGAACCCGGGGCACTGGCAGGGCTTCCTGCACGGCGGTGCCGAAGCGGCGTACAAGCGCGACGACGCCGCGCGGCGCGCGAAGCTCGCCGAGGCCGACCGGGCGCTGGCGCGTCAGATCCTGACCGCGGCCCAGGAGAGCGGGTTCAACCCGAACCTCGTGGCCTCGGCCGAGAAGGCCCTGGCCACCGGTGACATGGCGGTCGCGGAGTTCCTCTCGGAGGAGGGCCAGAAGCGGGCGAGGCGGCAGACGCTGGTGTTCGGCTGGGCCACCGCTCCGGCCACCTGGCAGCCCATCCGCCACACCGGTGTCAACGGCGGAGCGGCCTCCGTCGGCCCGGTGACCGCGGCCAGCCCGCTGGACTGGCGGGAGAAGGCCACCTGGCTGGTCCTCCCGGCACTGTCCGGGGAGGCCGGCTGCTTCTCGTTCGAAGCCGCCGCCAAGCCCGGCCACTACCTCAAGGCCGACGAGGCCAAGGGTCTGGTGACCCTGGCGGCGGACGACAACACCACGGCCTTCCGCTCCGACGCCACCTGGTGCGCGAGGATGAAGGGCTGGCCGCAGAGCAGGCCCACCGCCGCGTGGTTCATCGCCGGCTCGTACAACGAGGGCACGCAGGTGGCGATGAACCAGCGGAACGAGCTCTCCCTGCACGGCCGCTGGTCCGACGACATCGATCTCCGCGCCCACCCGGCGTGGCAGGTCGTCCCCCCGCTGGCTCCCTGATGGGCGCCGGAGACCACACCGGGCCGAGCAGGGCCGCCCGCAACGCCCTGGCCGCCTGCCTCGTGGCCGCGGCGATGGCGGGACCCCTCGCCGGGACCGCCGCCCATGCCCAGGAGCCCCCGCGCGAGCGGGTGTTCCTCCTCGCCCGGGCCGAAGCGCCGCAGCAGGACGAAGGGCCCCTGGCGGCGCTCGCCGCCGCGGCATCCGCGGCACGCGAACAGGTGCGGCGCATCGCGCTGTCGGGCCTCCCGCCGGAATTGCGGACCTCGGCGTGGAACGCGCTGCGCAGCACCGCGGGCGACGCCGCCATCGCCGACTGGCTGGCGCCGGGCGGAGGCTACGACGCGGCCAAGCAGCGGCTGCGGGACACCCGTACCCGCAACCGGCTGTTCTGCGAGCGCGTCGTACGGACCCACCCGGTCGACTTCGCCCCACGCACACGCGGTGCGGCGGAGAAGGCGCTCAAGGGCACCGACGCCGACCGGGCCGCCTTCGTCAGGACCGGCTACGCCCAGGCACAGCAGAGCGACCGGGCCGCCCGCGAAACGGTGGCCGAGCAACAGCGCGCGGTGCTCGAGCGCGACCGGGAGTTCGTACGCTCTCTCGCCGGGGACGACCCGGGCGAGCAGGTCCGGGTCTCGGCCCAGTGGGCGCTGCGGCCCGGCGCGACCGACGAGGACATCCGTGAGTTCTACGGCTTCGGCTGGGTGAACGGCGCGGCCCTCGACCTGGAGGGCCACCGGCTGCGCACCGCGGAGTCCGAGGCGCTCCGCCACCGGACGCTGACGCTGCTCCTCAAGGCCGCCGTCGAGGCCGAGGCGGCGCTGGGGCACACGTCCGACGCCGCCACGGCCCGCGCCGAGGCGGAACGCGCCTGGCAGGCGGTCGCCGCGCACGCCCGTGACTCGGGCACGGCCTGGGAGGCGGAGCGGGAACACTCGGCGCGCCAGGCCGAGACCTGGCGCGGCATCCAGGCGCTCGCCCACGGCTCGGCCGAGGAGATGTGGAAGCGCCTCGCCGACCCGGCCGGAGAGAACCAGCGGTCCTGGTCCAAGGAGGAGCAGGACGCCGCCGGTGCGGCCACCACCTGGCAGGAGATCCTCCGCCAGGCCCGCGAAGGCGAGACCCGAGCGAGGGGCTGACCACCTCTCGCGGGCGACCGGTGAGCGGTGTGTCCGACGGCCGGTGTGTCCGGCGGCCGGTGTGTCCGGCCCGCCGGTGCGACCGGGGCCGACCGCCGCTGGGCCGGTTCCTGTCGCCGCTCGGCCGGTTCCCCTCGCCGCGTCACCCGGGTGCTCCGCCCTCCTCGGGAGGGGCGGAGCGCCTGTCTTCCTGATCCCGATCCGTTGTCGATTTCACATACTTCAGGGGGATACTTCTCATGAGAGAGACCTTACGGCCGAGGGCCGTAAGACGACCCGGCCGTGCCCGGGCCGCCGCGGCCAGGGCGGTGTCCCTGGCACTGGCCACAGCACTGCTCGCGGGTCTGACCGGGCAGGCGTCCGCGGCCCCCGCCGCCGGAGAGCCGTCCGCAGCGGTCCTGGACGCCCGCGCCTGGGACATCGTGCAGCGGGGGAACGCGGCACTCGCCGAGGCCAGAGCCGTGCCACCGGCCGGCACCCGCACGGAACTCGACCGGATCAGCGACGAACGCGACCGCCAACTGGTCGAGGACTACGCGGAGTTCGACGAAGAGGAGGAAGTCCGCGAGGCTGCCAGGAAAGCGCTGGACAGCACGGACCCCCACGCGATCCGGGACTTCCTCGAGCGCGGTGAGGCCGAGGCCCGCCAGCGGGCCCGGGACAAGCGGAACGCGGCCGACGTCGAGAACCGGCAGAAGATCGAAGCCCTGCGGGGCACGGGCGGTCCGTACTTCAACGCCGAGGTCCAGCGCGTTCTGAACGGCACGGCTCGGGACCGCGCGGACTTCCTCGCCTTCGGAGCCGAGATCGCCCGGCAGCGGGACAAGGCCACCGAGCAGAACGAACAGCAGCGCGCGGCCGAGAACCGCAAGCGCGTCGAGATGCTCGCCGCGATCGGCGGACCCGAGGTCAAGCGAGCCGCCCAGGTGGCGCTCGCCACCGCCGACGACAAGGTGATCGCCGAATTCCTGGAGAAGGGCTATCTGGTCGCGGCGCGGAAGGACGCCGACGACCGGGCCGCACACGAGAAGGCGCAGAAGGACGCCCTGGAGGCGGCGGAGCGGCTGCGCAGGCTGGCCGAGAACGCCACCCGCGCCGCCGAGGCCCGTACGAAGCTGATCGCCGTCCACGGAGACGCGGTCCGGGCCCTCAAGAACTCCTCCAACGCCATGAGCCTGGCAGCCGCGGCCTCACGCAGCGCCGACCGCCTGCTCGCGGCGGACCGGGCGGGCAGGCGCCTGTCGGACTACACGGAGGTGAAGAAGGACGTAGCCCGCCAGGTGGGCTTCGCCGACACCGCAGCCAAGCAGGCCCAGGTCGCGTCGGGGCAGGCGAAGGTCCAGGCCGACATCCTGGTCGAGACCGGTCTGACCTACGGCACCCAGTGGGCCGACATCGCCGCGGGCATCGCCGCCGCGTCCGACGCCGCCCTGCGGGCCGCGCAGACCGCCCAGCACGCGGTCGACGCCACCGCCGCGGACGCGGCCGGCCTCAACGCGCAGAACCAGGCCGAACTGCACGAGAAGCAGGCCAAGGCATGGCGCGCCAACACCGAGCAGCACGCCAAGGCGGCAGCCGGCCTCGCCGCAGCGGCAGCCGAGCAGGCCAGGATCGCGGCGGACGCGGCGGCCACCTCGCGCCGGGCACGGATCGAGGCCGAAGCGGCCGAGACATCGGCCTGGGCCCACGCGCAGCGCACCCGCGAAGCCCGTATCGAGGCCCAGCGGCAGGCGAAGGTGGCGGCCGAGCAGCGCGCGATCGCCGAGCGGGAGCGGCAGGCGGCCGCCGCCGCGCGCGTACGCGCTGAGCAGGAGCGCGACAAGGCCGCCGCCGCCCGGGCGCGCGCCGAGGCCGAGCAGCGCACCGCGGCGGCCAAGCGCGCCGACGCCCAGGCCGCCGCCGCGACGGCGGCGGAGAAGCGGGCACGCGCGCAGACCCAGGAGGGCATCGCCGCCGAGGCGGACCGCAAGGCGCGCGGGGAGGAGAGCAAGGCCCGCACCGCACGGAACGACGCGCGCGAGGCCGAGCGGCTGCACAAGGCGGAGGAAGCCAGGGCCAAGGCCAACGAGGCACTGGCCGCCGCATCCGCGGGCACCGACCACGCGGAGACCGCGCGAGCGGCGGCCACCGAGGCCCGCGGCGCGGCCGACGCGGCGGGCACGGCGGCCGCACGGGCGCGGACCGCCGCGGACGGCGCGTCGTCGGCGGCGACCCGCTCGCGGCAGGCGGCCATCGAAGCCGACGGCGCGGCCGGCCGGGCCCGCGCGGCCGCCCAGGAGGCGAACGCGCATGCCTCGCGGGCGAACGCGGCGGCCAACACCGCCGAGGCCGCCGCCCGTGCGGCCGACGCCGCGGCGAACCGGGCCGAATCGGAGGCGGCGGCCACGCACGCGGCCGCGAACCGGGCCGGCACCAAGGCCGCCGAGGCCACCGCGCAGGAAGCCCGCGCGGGTATCGCCGCTCATGAGGCCTCGCGTCTCGCGGGCCTCGCGGCGATCCACGCCAACCAGGCCCTGCAGTCCGCGAACCGCACGCGCGAGGAGGCCGAGGGAGCCACCCGCGAAGCCGGCATGGCACGCGTCCAGGCGGGCATCGCACTCCAGGCAGCGGTCTCCGCACGCTCCACCGCCGCGGGCATCGCGGACCCGGCGAACACCGCCATCGCGCTGACCGCTCCGTTCGCCGGCACCGACGTGGGCGCCGACTTCGCGACCGAGGTGGCCAAGGCGGCACAGCAGCTCGGTCTGGAGGAGGCGGCCAAGGCCGAAGCGCGGGCGAGCGAGGCGGCCAAGGCCGCCGAGGCGGCCGAGACCGCGGCCAGGAACGCCAACGCCCAGGTCGCACCCGCCTTCAAGGCCGCCGCCGCGGCGGCACGGTCCTCCGCGGATGCCGCGCGCTCCGCCGCCGCCGCGATCAGGTCCTCGGCGCAGGCGGCCGAGGACGGAGCCAAGGCCAGAGCCGCCGCGGTCCGCGCCACCCAGGCCGACACCCAGGCCCAGGGCGATGCCCGGCTCGCCCGCGAGGCGGCCGGCCAGGCCTTCGCGGACGCGGCGGCCGCCCGGACCGCCGCCACCCAGGCGGAGGCCGAAGCCCAGCGGGCACGCGACGCCGCCACCGAGGCGGAGCGGCAGGCCATCGCGGCCGGCAACGCCGCGACGCTGGCCGAGAAGGAGGCGGCCACCGCGCAGGCGGCTGCCGAGCAGGCGGCCAAGGACGCCGCCGACGCCGCGAAGCTGGCGACCTCGGCGGAGGCGTACGCCACCTCGGCCGAGGCGGCGGCGAAGAACGCCGGCACCTATGCCAAGGAGGCCGACGAGGCCGCCAAGAGGGCCGAGGAGTACCGGCGCGAAGAGCAGCGCAAGGCCCGCGAGGAGGCCGCCAGGGGGCAGACGCCGCCCCCGGTCGACGCCGACGCGGACACCATGAAGCAGGCCCTGGCCGAGGCGGGGCTGACCGAGCAGGAGTACCGGGCCGCCCTGGAGCTCTCGGGGCAGGACCTTCTCGACTACCTGATCGAGAACGGGGGAGAGCTGCTGGTCGAGATGTTCGCCGAGGACATCATGGCCTGCATCGAGGACCCGGACATCCCCACCTGTCTGTGGGCGATCATCTCCGTGCTGCCGATGGGCAAGCTGCTCAAGCTCGGCTCGAAGCTCCCGAAGATCACCAAGGCGATCTGGGGGATCGGCGCGTTCCTCGACAAGGTCGCGGACGCGAAGAAGAGGCTCAAGAAGTTCGACAAGGCGCTGGACCGGGCCAAGAAGGCCACCAAGTGCCTGACCGACGACGGCAAGGGCGGAGGAAAGGGAGGCAAGACCCTCTCCAAGGCCGCCGCAGGAACCGCTCTCCCCGGCGGCGCGCACAGCGGGATGCTCCGTACCGGCAGCGGCAGCTGGCTCCAGTCGGCCGCTGCGGACGACACCGACCTCGGCTGCGGTCCGTACATCTGGGTGCCGTTCCGCAAGGGCGTCGACCAGAAGATCCAGGGCCCGATCGACGCGGACGTGGGTGAGCCCTTCGGCGCGTTCCTGCGCCCCGGCGAGTACAACTTCGTCGTCCGCCTGGACGGTTCCCTGCGTGCCGCGCACATCGAAGACCTGCGGGCCAAGAACAAGGACGCGGGACACACCTCGCTCGGCGAGGAGCAGCCCGTGCTCATGGCGGGAGAATTCGTCGTGGGTCCCGGTGGCGTGTTCACCCGGATCGAGAACTTCTCCGGCCACTACATGCCGTTGGACAGGGAGGGGTTCACCCCCATGAAGGACATCACCCGCGCGGCCATTCTGGCGCACGGCTGGGTGTGGGTGGAGTCGGCCTGGGAGTACTACCCCGGACCCAAGAACTGACCGGGCAGGCGATCCCCGGGGACGGTCTCCTGGAGGCCGTCCCCGGCGGTGCCCGCGCACGACCGGACGCACCGTCCACCGAACACCCTCGACCGAAGCCCTGGTGGCCATGGAAACCTCGACCTTTCCCGACTCCGACGTACGACTGGCGCGCCTGGCCGGCGCGGTCGGCCTCCCGGCCCTGTGGCCCCCCACCGAGGAGTACCTCGACGACCTCGCGCTGAGGACCGGGCTCCGTGTCCACGACCTGATGCTCGTCGCAGACCTCCCGCTCCCCGCCACGGCGTGGCTCTTCGACGCGACGGCCGGCGCCTCCAGTTCCCTGGTGTCGCGCTCCCTCGCGCTGCCCGCGTCCGGTCGTCGACTGCTGCGCACCCGCGCGCGCTCCCTGACCGCGCCGACGGGCACGCTCGCCCCGTGGCAGCCCCGCCCGTACGAGCGGTACCCAGCGGGCTTCGGCTCGCTCCTCCTCCGGATGCTGGCCCTCCGCAACCTGAACTGGTCGGGGACGGCCAAGGCGATGTGCCTGATGTCCGGTGTCTGCAAAGCGGCTTCGACGATCGGCGCGGTGGGGCGAGGTACCGAGCCGCTCGGCGGCGAGCTGCTGGACGGCTTCGCCGCGACCCTCGGCGTACCGGTCGCCGTCCTGGCAGGGCTGACCGGCGTCCACCCGTCGGAGGGCGGCCGGGACCCCGGACCCGAGGTGGTCGACACGGCCGCGCTGATCTGGGAGGTCCGGCACGTGACCTGGGGCCAGGAGAGGGAGCTCGGCGCGTACGCGGAGGAACTGGGCGAGGACTGACGACGGGAGGGCGGGAGGCCTCCACGCCTCCCGCCCTCCCGCACGCGCACGGCACCGGACCCTCACCCGGTGCCTCGCGCGCCGCCCGGGGCCCTCAGTCCGGGCTACCGGGTCTCTCCTCCCGGTGGTACGTGTGGAACCCGCGCCCCGCCTTGCGGCCGAGCAGGCCCGCCTCCACCATCCGCAGGAGCAGGGGCGGCGGGGCGTACAGGGGTTCCTTGAACTCCTCGTAGAGGGATTCGGCGATGGCGGCGACCGTGTCGAGGCCGATCAGGTCGGCGAGCCTCAGCGGACCCATCGGATGGGCGCAGCCCAGTTCCATGCCGCGGTCGACGTCCGTCGCGGTGGCGAAGCCGGACTCGGTCATGCGGATCGCGGAGAGCAGATAGGGGACGAGCAGGGAGTTGACGACGAAGCCGGCCCGGTCCCTGGACCGGATGACCGTCTTTCCGAGGACGCCGGTGGCGAAGCCGGTCACGAGCGACGTGACGGCGGCCGAGGTGTGCAGGGTGGTGACGACCTCCACGAGCGGCAGCACGGGTACGGGGTTGAAGAAGTGGAGCCCGACGACCCGGTCGGCGCGGCCGGTGGCCATGCCCAGTCGCATCACGGGGAGGGAGGAGGTGTTCGTCGCAAGGATGGCCGCCGGATCCTCGACGATCTTGTCGAGGGCGGCGAACACCGCCGTCTTGGCGTCGGCGTCCTCGGTCACGGCCTCGACGACCAGCTGCCGGTCGGCGAGATCGGTGAGCTCCGCGGTGACGGTGACCCGTGCGAGGGCGGCCTCAGCCGAGGGACGGTCGAGCTTGCCGCGCTGGACGGCGCGTTCGAGGGAGACGGCGATCCGCTCCCGGGCCTTCGCGGCGGCCGGTCGACTCGCCTCGCAGAGCAGGGTGTCGAGCCCCGCCCGCGCGGTCACCTCGGCGATGCCGGCGCCCATCCGGCCCCCGCCGACGACGCCGACGCGGCGGATGTCGGTGGCGTTCATGCCCGCGGCTCCGTGGTCGTGGTGCGGACGAGATGCCGGGTGTACGCCTCGGGGGTGAAGAACAGCGGCAGCTCGGCCGCGAGCGCGGTCCTCTCGAACAGCTCGCGGACCTCGTCGAGCGCGGCCCACGGGTACTCCGCGCCGAGCCCGGCCAGTTCCTCGTCGAGCATCAGAAGCACGGATTCCCGGTCGATCACCCGATGGCGCAGCCACTGCCAGATCTGGACGCGGGCGATCTCGGCCGTGGCGGCGTCCTCCATCAGACCGCCGAGGGCGACGGCTCCCCGACCGCGCAGCCAGGCGTCGAAGTAGCGCAGGGACACCGCGATGTTGGTCCGCACGCCCTCCGCCGTCGGCGGGCCGCCGATCCGGCGCACGGACAGCAGGTCCGCGGCCGTGACCTCCACGTCGTCCCGGGTCCGATGGAGCTGCTCGGGCCGGTCGCCCAGGACGTCGTCGAAGGCCTCGCGGCAGACGGGGACGAGCCCCGGGTGCGCGACCCAGGAGCCGTCGAAGCCGTCCTCGGCCTCCCGCTCCTTGTCGAGCCGCACCGTGGCGAGCGCCGCCTCGTGCGCCGCCGGGTCCCTGCCCGGCACCTGGGCGGCCATGCCGCCGATGGCGTGGGCGCCGCGCCGGTGGCAGGTGCGGACCAGGAGATCGGTGTAGGCGCGCATGAACGGGGCGGTCATGGTGACCTTCGCCCGGTCGGGGAGCAGGAAGTCGGTCCGGTGGCCGAAGGTCTTGATCAGGCTGAACAGGTAGTCCCAGCGCCCGGCGTTGAGACCGGCGCTGTGCTCGCGGAGCTCGTGGAGGATCTCCTCCATCTGGAACGCGGCGGTGATCGTCTCGATGAGGACGGTGGCGCGGACGGTGCCCCGGGGGATGCCGAGGAGTTCCTGGGCGAGGACGAACACGTCGTTCCAGAGCCGGGCCTCGTAGTGGTTCTCCAGCTTGGGGAGGTAGAAGTACGGGCCGTGTCCGGCGTCGATCTGCCGCTGCGCGCAGTGGAAGAGATGGAGCCCGAAGTCGACCAGGGAGGCGGGGACCGGACGGCCGTCGAAGTCCAGGTGCTCCTCGTCGAGGTGCCAGCCGCGCGGCCGGACCATGATCGTCGCGAGGTTCTCGCCGAGGCGGTACTCCTTGCCGCCTTCGGCGGTGAAGTCGATCCGCCGCTCCACGGCGTCGAGGAGGACGAGCTGCCCCTCGATGACGTTGTTCCAGGTGGGCGCGGTGGCGTCCTCGAAGTCCGCCATCCACACGCGCGCGCCGGAGTTGAGCGCGTTGACCGCCGTACGGCGCTCGGGCGGGCCGGTGATCTCGACGCGGCGGTCGGTCAGGCCGGGGGCCGGCGGGGCGACCCGCCAGGTGCGGTCGGCGCGGACGGCCGAGGTGGCGACCGGGAAGTCGAGCGGCGAACCGGTGGCGAGCCGGATGGCCTGCCGGCGGCGTTCCTTCAGGAGCCACTGGCGGCGCTCGCCGAAGGCGGCGGCGAGCCTGCCGACGAAGTCCAGGGCTGCGGGCGTGAGGATCTCGTCGTGGCGGTCACCCGGGGCGGCCAGGACACGGACGTGACGGGTCGGGGTGCTGGTGGTCATCGGACTCTCCTGAGCTGCTGCGAGGGGGCGGGCGGCGACGGTCGCTCGCCCCCGTTCGTCCGGAGGCGCGAGCCGGTCGGGCGCCGGGGGCGCGAGCCGGTCGGGCGCCGGGGGCGCGAGCCGGTCGGGCGCCGGGGGCGTCCCAGGGCCTGTCCGGCGGATCACGGCCCGTCCGGCGGATCACGGCCGGGGTCGCCGGACAGGTCCTAGTGGAACTGCTCCTCCTCGGTGGAGCCGGCGAGCGCGGTGGTCGACGAAGCCGGGTTGACGGCGGTGGAGACCAGGTCGAAGTAGCCGGTGCCGACCTCGCGCTGGTGCCGCACCGCGGTGAAGCCCTGCGCCTGCGCGGCGAACTCCCGCTCCTGAAGGTCGACATAGGCGGTCATGCCGTGCTCGGCGTAGCCGCGGGCGAGGTCGAACATGCCGTGGTTGAGGGAGTGGAAGCCGGCCAGGGTGATGAACTGGAAGCGGTAGCCCATCGCGCCCAGCTCCCGCTGGAACTTGGCGATCTGGTCGTCGTCGAGCGCCGCCTTCCAGTTGAAGGACGGCGAGCAGTTGTACGCCAGCATCTGCTCCGGGTACCGGGCGTGGATCGCCTCGGCGAACTCCCGGGCCTGCGCCAGGTCGGGGGTGCCCGTCTCGACCCAGATGAGATCGGCGTACGGGGCGTAGGCGAGGCCACGGGCGATGACCGGCGCCATGCCGTTCCGGACGCGGTAGAAGCCCTCGGCGGTGCGCTCGCCGGTCGTGAACCGCGCGTCGCGCTCGTCGACGTCGCTGGTCAGCAGGTTCGCCGCGAGGGCGTCGGTGCGGGCGATGACGAGGGTCGGGGTGTCGGCGATGTCCGCCGCGAGCCGGGCCGCGTTGAGGGTCCGGATGTGCTGCGCGGTGGGCACGAGGACCTTGCCGCCGAGGTGGCCGCACTTCTTCTCGGAGGCCAGCTGGTCCTCGTAGTGGATGCCGGCCGCGCCCGCCGCGATCATCGCCTTGGTGAGCTCGAAGGCGTTGAGCGGGCCGCCGAAGCCGGCCTCGGCGTCGGCGACGATCGGGGCGAGCCAGTCGATGCCCTGGTCGCTCGAAGCGGTCGAGCCGCCCTCGGCGGTGGCGATCTGATCGGCGCGCAGCAGCGCGTTGTTGATCCGACGGACCACCTGGGGAACGGAGTTGACCGGGTAGAGGCTCTGGTCGGGGTACGTGTGTCCCGCCTGGTTGGCGTCGGCGGCGACCTGCCAGCCCGACAGGTAGATCGCCTGGAGACCGGCCCGTACCTGCTGCACGGCCTGCCCGCCGGTCAGCGCGCCGAGCGCGTGGACGTAGTCGAGCTCGTGCAGCTGCCGCCACAGCCGTTCGGCACCGCGCCGGGCCAGGGTGTGCTCCTCGCGGACGCTGCCCGAGAGGCGTACGACGTCCTCCGCGCTGTACGTGCGTTCGATGCCGGCCCAGCGGGGGTCCGTCGCCCAGCGCGCGGCCAGCTTCGCTGCGGCGGCCGACGGCTCCGTCGTCGCCGCTGCCGTCGTGTTCGTGTCTGCCATGACCGTCACCGTCTCCATGAGTCGTTCGAGCGGGCCGTGCACGTCAAGGGTGCAAAGGCTTGGCACTGTGTGCCGTCGATAGGGGTGCGGCCCGCCGTCCCGCGTGGAACGAACTGAGCAATCGTGCCGAACCGCCGACGGATACCCGCCGGGATCGCCGACGTCAGGGCATGAGTCGCGCCCGGTGGTACCGCCTGCGCCGACTGGATCGGCGGGCCGCAGGACGACTCTCCCAATGACACTGGGTGCCATCAACCGTGGACGGCTGCCAACTTCTGCGTATCTTCTCGCCCTGATCTGCCAAGTCTGCGAAGCCCGCCCCGCGTGGATTCCGGCGTAGTGTGAGGCGGGATTCGAGGGGGTCGGGTGAGCAAGACGTATGCGGGTGCGCGGCTGCGGCGGCTGCGCGAGGAACGGCGGATGAGCCAGGCCGAACTGGCCCGCGTCCTGGCCATCTCGCCCAGCTATCTGAACCAGATGGAGCACGACTCACGCCCGCTGACCGTGCCGGTCCTGTTGCGGCTGACCGAGGCCTTCGGCGTCGATCCCGGTTTCTTCTCGGAGCGCGACACCAGCCGGCTGGTCGCCGACCTGCGCGAGGCGCTGGCCGGCGAGGTCGCCGAGGCCCGCGTCTCGGCCACCGACCTGGCCGAGCTCGCCTCCCGCATGCCGGCCGTCGCCCAGGTCCTGCTCGATCTCGGTCGCCGTGGCCAGCGGCTCGCCGAGGGCCTGGCCGGGGTGGCGGGCGGCCGGGACGGGGACAGGGGCGGCCCCCTCTCGCCGCACGAGGAGATCCGCGAGTTCTTCTACCGCCGCCAGAACTACCTCCACGAGACCGACCTCGCGGCCGAGGAACTGGCCCGTGGCATCGGCGTCCGGCCCGGAGAGGTCGTCCACGCCCTCACCGCCCGCCTCGCCGACCGGCACGGCGTACGGGTGGTCGGGGAGTCGGCGGCCGGCTCCGAGCGCCTGCACCGCTACGACGGATCCGGGCGCGTGCTCCACCTCTCCGCCCGGCTGCGGCCCGGCCAGCAGGCCTTCCGGATGGCCACGCAGCTGGCGCTCCTCGAGTACGGGGACGAGCTCGACCGGCTCGCCGCCGAGGACTTCCCGGCCGGCTCCACCCCGCACGGCCTGGCCCGGATCGGCATCGCCAACTACTTCGCCGCCGCGCTGATCCTCCCGTACCGCTCCTTCCACACGGCCGCCGAGGAGTTCCGCTACGACATCGAGCGGCTCATCGACCACTTCGGTCTCGGCTACGAGACGGTCTGCCATCGGCTGAGCACCCTGCAACGCCCCAGGCTGCGCGGGGTCCCCTTCTCCTTCGTCCGCGTCGACCGGGCGGGGAACATGTCCAAGCGGCAGTCCGCGACCGGATTCCACTTCTCCCGCGCGGGCGGCACCTGCCCGCTCTGGAACGTCTACGAGGCCTTCGCCGCGCCCGGCCGGATCCACGTCCAGGTCGCCGCCATGCCCGACGGGCAGCGGTACCTGTGGACGGCCCGGGCGGTCACCCGGCACCGGGGCGGCTGGGGTGAGCCCGGCAAGACCTTCGCGATCGGCCTCGGCTGCGAGATCCGGCACGCGTCCCGGCTGGTGTACTCGGACGGGATCGACCTCGACAACGCCGGGGCGGCCACCCCGATCGGCATGGGGTGCCGCCTCTGCGAGCGCCTCGACTGCCCCCAGCGCGCGGTCCCGCCCCTGGGCCGCCCGCTCGCCGTGGACGAGAACACCAGCACGTTCGTGCCGTACCGGGTGGCCGACGACCGGGCGTGAGACCCCGGCTTCAGACGGGCGGCGTCAGATCGCTCTCGCTGATCGTGTACGTCAGCGGAGGGTAGACGAAGTCCGTCTCCTGGTTCTCACGCCGCCTGAGTCGGTAGAACTCGCGACTCTGCTCCTCGTCGGCCGGCACGAGGAGCGAACCCTGCGGGAGACATGCCTGTCCGTCGCGAAACCGGACCCAGGTCTTCGACGTTCGGAAGGTCACCCCCAGCCATTCGTTGTCCGCCGCCGGGACGGGCTTGTCCAGCACGATCTTGTGCCGGAGCCGCCGATTCGCGTCGACGGAGAAGACGACGACGCTGTGGTGGGCGAGCGGGACCTCGAACGTCTCGCCGGCGGACTCCTTCGATTCGAAGATCAGCTTCCTCGGCGGTCCCGCTTCGGGGTGCCGGTAGCAGGAGAAGACGGCGATGAACGACGCCTCGGCAAGATCGAGGGCCTGGTCGGAATGGCTGCCCATGGTGGTGTAGGCGTTCGTGTAGGTCTCGACGAGAGCGTTGTTGAAGCCGACCGGGAGCGCCGCGCGGTCCTGGATCTCCCGAGCCAGCCGATCGTGCACCTCCCGGAAGCGCTGCGCCGGGCTGCCGTACCGTGTCGTCGTCCGTACGAGAGGCACCCCACGCGCCTCGTCGGCCTGGGCGAGTGTGGCGCCGCGCCGCCCCTTGCCCACGTCTTCCAGGAGGGTCGACGCGGACAGCTCCGCGAAGAGGTTCTCCGCGCCCGGCAGCGCGTACGAGAGGATCTCGTCCGCGATCCTATGCCCGGGGGGCAAGGTAGTCTCCCGAGTTCATGCTGAAGGGAAACCTGTCGCCGTAGTCGATGAAGGACGAGGTCCTGTTCTCCTCGGCGTACAGCCTGCGCAGCTCCGTCATCCCGCCTTCTGTGGGCGGCTCCATCTTCACCAGGTCTCCGGCCATGTCGAGGAACGTGTCTCCGTTCCTGTGCACGGCTTCGGTGCTCGAACAGCGCACGACGTATCCCAGGCGCGTCGGCAGCGACTCGGCGTCCAGCGCCGAGGGCCGGATCTCGTGCGTGTACAGGCGGTTGGTGGACAGCGGCATGAAGAAGACGGAGCCGGGATACAGGGTCACGGAGAACTGCGGGGGGAGCCCGAGCGCGGCCCCGTCGCGTTCCCCGGGCCGCTCCTTGAGACGGAAGCGGAGTCTGGTCAGTCCGCTGACGCCCTTCACCCCGTGGTCGAAGGGGTCTTCGGCCAGGGGCTCCAGCTTGTCGAGCCCGTCGTAGAACGTGCAGAAGGCCATGACGCCGTTGACGGGCATGTCCTTGGTCTTGTCGGCATGGGCCGAGATCCTGGCCTTGGACTGCTTGCGCTCCGCCGTGGCAAGGGTGTTGTGGTAGATCTGCGCGAGAACGTGATTGAGCGGTGCGTGGTTCCGGAAGACGGTGGCGGCCTCGCGGTTCAGCGCCCCGACGATGTCCTCGTCGGTCGGGCGGAAGCCCTCGGTCGGTCCCGAGAGATTCGTGGAGCACCGGAGCAGGTGGAAGCGCAGGGCGTCGCCGTCCCGGGTGACGGGCGTCAGATAGATTCCGCTGCGACGGGCCGTTCCGGGCTTGGTGGACTCCGTCAGGGACTGGAAGGCGTGCTCCGCGCCGATCCGCCCGAAGTGGTCGGCGTCGGGGTCGAAGAAGCGGCGGTAGTACACGCCGGCGCCGTGGACGCGGGTCGGCACGCGGCCGGGGTCGACGAGGGGCCAGGGCGTGCCGGCGTTCCCGTGGCGACCGTGCGAAGGCTCCCGGATGACGAACACCCTTTCCGCCGCCCGCAGTCGGTGGCCGTCGACGCCCGATGCGTCGCCGCACAGGTAGACGGTCTTCCCCGCGAGGGCGGGCGGACCGGAGGCAAGGTCCTCCGGCGTGATCGTGGACCCGAAGAAGTCCCTGACCGTGTCGTGGTCCCACCACGTCGACGGCGCGACGAGGATGTTTCCCGCATCCTCGATGCGGGCCTCTCCCGGCTCTGTCGTGTACGTCAAACCGTGCCTGCCCATGCGAACTCCCCCGTGATCCTCCGGACGGTACTGCGTCGTCCACGGCGTCCACAACGCGGTTCCGCGGTACGGCGACGACAGGGCGCCCGATCGTGGACTCCGATCGGGCGCCCTGCGCCCCGCCTTTCGGGCCGGGGACCTACGGGGCGTCCACCACGGTCCGGCCGTCGGTGGCGACGAGCGAGGCGGCACCTGCGGCGTAGGCGGACTCCACCCGGGCCTGTTCGGTCGCGTTGGGGATCGCGTTCACGCACGCCGTACCGGCGCTCGACCCCGACATCAACTGCGAGCACGGTCCGGGCTTCGTGTCCGGGAGGCCCAGGCTGTGCCCGAGTTCATGGGCGGCGATCCGGGTCTTGTCGTACCCCTGGCTCACCGCCTGACTCCCGAGTTCGACACGGACCTGCCTCCCGGGGCGGACGGGCCCGAGCGTGGCCTGGGGCCAGCCGGTGGTCGCCACGATCACGATCTCCGCCCGGGCGCCCGGCGCGGCCTCGACCAGCTTGACGTTGTCGACGTTCGCGTTCCAGGAGGCGACGCCGGCGGCGATGGCGGCCTCCCATCCTCCGGCCCTGCTGTCGTCGTAGCGAAGCGTCACGACCGCTGCCGACGAGCTCGCCGTGGCCGACGGTTCCGTTGCCGGCGCGGGTGCGGCGTTCGCCGTCGTGGCCGTCGCCGTGGCGAGGACGACCGTGAAGCCGACGGTGGCCGTCCTCAGCCATGTGTAGAGCGACATGCTGCTCCTTCACTCGTGGGGGTCTCGGAACCCGGCGGAACCGAGAGTGCGGGAGGAGCGGCGCTGGTACAGGTCGACCTGGGGCGGGTCGGATCGCCGATCCTCCGGGGCGTTCCGACGGTATGCGCAGGCGACCCGATAAGTCATGTACCTGACAGGCCAAACTCCGTCGACCAGGAAGCCTGAAATGCCGGTTGGGCTTCGAGGGTTCCCACGCGGACGACGGGGGGCCCGACCGCGGCGGGTGGGGGCCCTCCGTCGCGCGGGCGGGCAGACCCCGCCGGTGGCGCAGGGGCCGCCCCGCCTGG
>NZ_JBHTSA010000147.1:0-18316 GCF_042795405.1 Streptomyces sp. NPDC056480
CCGCCGGGGGACACCCCGGCGGCCGTCGTGCCGTCGTCAGCCCGCCGCGCGGACCGCCGCCGTCGCCTTGCGGGCCGCGATCAGGACCGGGTCCCACACCGGCGAGAACGGCGGCGCGTAGCCCAGGTCCAGGGCCGTCATCCGCTCCACCGTCATCCCCGCCGTCAGCGCCACGGCCGCGATGTCCACCCGCTTCGCCGCGCCCTCCCGGCCCACGATCTGCACCCCGAGCAGCCGGCCCGTGCGCCGCTCGGCCAGCATCTTCACCGTCATCGCCGCGGCCCCCGGGTAGTACCCGGCCCGGCTCGTCGACTCCACGGTCACCGTCACGTACCGCAGTCCCACCTCCCGCGCGTCCTTCTCCCGCAGGCCGGTCCGGGCGAGCTCCAGGTCGCAGACCTTGGACACCGCCGTGCCCACGACCCCCGGGAACGTCGCGTAGTCGCCGCCGACGTTGGACCCGATGACCTGGCCGTGCTTGTTCGCGTGCGTCCCCAGCGGCACGTACCGCTCGCGGCCCGAGACCAGGTCCAGGACCTCCACGCAGTCACCGCCCGCCCAGATGTCCTCGTGGCCGCGGACCCGCATCGCCAGATCGGTGAGCAGCCCGCCGTGCGCTCCCAGGGGCAGCCCCGCCGCGCGGGCGAGCGTGGTCTCCGGCACCACACCCATGCCCAGGACGACCACGTCCGCCGGATACTCGGCCTCGTCCGTCGCCACCGCCCTGACCCGGCCGTCCTCACCGGTGAGGACCTTCGTGACCTCGGCCGATGCGACCGTCGTGATCCCCAGACCGTCCATCGCCCGGTGCACCAGACGCCCCATGTCCGGGTCGAGGGTCGCCATCGGCTGCTCGCCCCGGTGCAGGACCGTCACCTCGTAGCCCCGGTTGAGGAGCGCCTCGGCCATCTCCACGCCGATGTAACCCGCGCCGACGACGACCGCCCGGCGCCCCGGCGTCGCGTCGAGCGAGTCGAGGAGCGCCTGCCCGTCGTCGAGGGTCTGCACCCCGTGCACCCCGGGGGCGTCGATCCCCGGCAGCGCCGGCCGCTTGGGCCGGGCGCCCGTCGCGACCACCAGCTTGTCGAAGCCCGTCCAGGTCTCCGTACCGGCCTCCAGGTCCCGTGCGAGGACCCGGCGGCCGGCCACGTCGATCGCCGTCACCTCCGTCCGCATCCGCAGGTCGATGGCGCGCGCCCGGTGTTCCTCGGGGGAGCGCGCGATCAGCTCGTCGCGCGTGGCGACGTCACCGCCGACCCAGTACGGGATGCCGCAGGCCGAGTACGAGGAGAAGTGACCGCGCTCGAACGCGACGATCTCCAGTTCCTCCGGCCCCTTGAGCCTGCGCGCCTGCGACGCGGCGGACATCCCCGCCGCGTCGCCACCGATGACCACCAGTCGTTCGCTCATGGGGACAGCGTATTTTTCCCGCTCACTCGCCGGGCGCCTCCGGGGGTACGGGGGCTCCCGCGGCGTTGCGGCGGGCGGCGGGGACGGCGGGCGGGGTCTCCGGCAGGGCCTCCGGGCGGGCGTCCGCGCGCCCGGCGCGGCGGGGGCGGACGACGTGGCGCCACACGAGGTAGACGATCAGGGCCACGGCCAGCCACGGCGCCAGGGCCGCGAGCACGACGACGGCCCAGGAGACCGCGCCGACCAGGGCGTTCCAGCCGCCGCTCAGGGCGTCACCGAAACCGGGGCGGCCGTCCTCCTCGTTCTCCTCCGCCCGCGGCTTCTCCTTCTGCGAGAGCTCCAGGGTGATCGTCGCCAGCGACGTCTTGTCCTTCAGGGAGGACTGCTGGGCAAGGAGCGACTCCAGGTCCGCCTGGCGGCGGCTGAGTTCGCCCTCCAGGGTCACCACGTCGGTCAGCTTCTCGGCCCGCTCCATCAGGGCCCGCACCCGCGCCACGCTCGCGCGCTGGGTGGCGATCCGGCTCTCCACGTCCACCACCTGCTCGGTGACGTCCTTGGCGTCGGCCTTGCGGGCCAGCAGCTTCCCCGTGCCGGCGAGTTCGGAGAGGACGGAGTCGTACCGCTCCTGCGGCACGCGCAGCACGACGCGGGAGACGACGTACCCGTCGTCGAGCCGCTCCGTCGACTCGTTCTCGACGTGCCCGCCCGCGCCGGCCGTCACATCGCGGGCCGTGACCAGGGCCTTCGTCACATCGCCGACCTCCACCGAGAGCGAGGCCGTACGGATGACGTGCTGCTGCGCGGGTGCCTTCGAGGGCGCGGACGGGGCCTTCTCGGCACCCGATCCCGCGTAGCCGTCCGCGGCGCCCCGCTCCGCCGCTCCCTTGGCGTCCGCGGGCGCCGCCGCGCTCAGGTCCCGCTTGGAGTCCCCGGCCGTGTCGCCGCCCGCTCCGCAGCCGGTCAGCACCAGCGCCGCGGTGAGCAGGACGCCGCCCGCCGCCGCCCGTGTTCTCGCCGTCGTACGTGAGCTCCGCATCGAGTCCCCCCAGGGGTGGTAGGTGTCGCCGGTTCGACGTACCAGCCCACCGATCGGGTTGCCCTCCGGCGGTAGCGATGCGGTCACGGTCCGGCCTCGGAACGGGAGCGGGCGCGAGAGGGAGCCTCGGAACCGGAGCCGATGGGCGATTTGAGAGAGTGGTCCCATGAACGCGGACACCACGGGACACCGAACCGGGCCTCATGCCGTCGTCGTCGGAGGCGGGATCGCCGGACTCGCCGCCGCCCACCGGCTGGCCGTCGCCGGCCACCGGGTGACCCTCCTCGAAGCGGGACCGCGGCTCGGCGGCAAGCTGCTCGCCGGGGAGATCGCGGGCGCCCCCGTGGACCTCGGCGCCGAGTCGCTGCTCGCCCGCCGCCCCGAGGCGGTCGCCCTCGCCCGGGCCGTCGGGCTCGGCGACCGGCTCCAGGCCCCCGGCACGACCACCGCGTCCGTCTGGTCCCGGGGCGAACTCGTCCCCATGCCCAAGGGCCATGTCATGGGCGTCCCCGGCGACGCCCACGCCGTCGACGGCCTGCTCTCCGCGGAGGGCGTGCGCCGGATCGGCCTCGACGCCGAACTGCCCCCGACCGAGATCGGCGACGACATCGCCATCGGCGCGTACGTCGCCGCCCGCATGGGTCACGAGGTCGTCGACCGGCTCGTGGAACCCCTCCTCGGCGGGGTGTACGCCGGTGACGCCTACCGCATCTCGATGAAGGCCGCCGTCCCCGCCCTCTTCGAGGCCGCCCGCACCCGGCCCACGCTCACCGCCGCGGTCCGCGCCGTCCAGCAGGCCGGGGCGGCCGTCCCCGCCGACGCTGCGGGCGCCGCCACCGGACTGGGCGGCTCCGTCTTCCTCGGAGTCGACGGCGGTGTCGGCACCCTGCCCGGCGCCGTCGCCGACGCGATCCGCGCCGCCGGCGGCGAGATCCTCACCGACGCCCCCGTGACCGGGCTCCGCCGCACCGGGGCCACCGGCTGGCAGGTCGTCAGCGGCGACCGGGTCCTCACCGCCGACGCCGTCGTCCTGGCCGCCCCCGCAGGGCCCGCCGCCGCGCTCCTCGCCCCGCACGCGCCGGCCGCCTCCGCCGAGCTCGACGCCGTCGCGTACGCCTCCATGGCCCTGGTCACACTGGCCTTCCGCCGCACCGACGTGCCCGCCCTGCCGGGCTCGGGGTTCCTCGTGCCGCCCGTCGACGGCCACACGATCAAGGCCTCCACCTTCTCCTCGCAGAAGTGGCGGTGGGTCGCCGACCGGGCCCCCGACCTGTTCGTGCTGCGGACCTCCGTCGGCCGCCACGGCGAGGAGGACCAGGTCCACCGCGAGGACGCCGATCTCGTCGCCGCCTCCCTCAAGGACCTCGCCGCCGCCACCGGGCTCTCCGCCCGGCCCGTCGCCACCACGGTCACCCGCTGGCTCGGCGGCCTGCCGCAGTACCCGGTCGGCCATCTCGCCCGCGTCGCCCGGGTCCGCGAGGCCGTCGCCGCCCTTCCCGGACTGCGCGTCGCGGGCGCCGCGTACGACGGCGTGGGCATCCCCGCCTGCATCGCCTCGGCCCATCGGGCGGCCGACGAGATCATCGCCACGTCGAAAAGGACCGACCCCGGTGCTGGGCACTCCCTGTGACGGGCGAGAATAGGCGTATGAGTGCGCCCGAAAAGATCCCGAACGCCGGTAAGAAGGCGAAGGACCTCAACGAGGTCATCCGCTACACCCTGTGGTCCGTCTTCAAGCTGCGCGACGTTCTCCCCGAGGACCGCGGCGGCTACGCCGACGAGGTCCAGGAGCTGTTCGACCAGCTCGCGGCCAAGGACATCACCGTCCGCGGCACGTACGACCTCTCCGGTCTGCGCGCCGACGCCGACGTCATGATCTGGTGGCACGCCGAGACGAGCGACGAGCTCCAGGAGGCGTACAACCTCTTCCGCCGCACCCGCCTGGGCCGCGCCCTGGAGCCGGTCTGGTCGAACATGGCGCTGCACCGCCCCGCCGAGTTCAACAAGTCGCACATCCCGGCCTTCCTGGCCGACGAGAACCCGCGCGACTACGTCTCGGTCTACCCCTTCGTGCGCTCCTACGACTGGTACCTGCTGCCGGACGAGGACCGCCGCCGGATGCTCGCCGACCACGGCAAGATGGCCCGTGGCTACCCGGACGTCCGCGCCAACACGGTCGCCTCCTTCTCCCTCGGCGACTACGAGTGGCTCCTCGCCTTCGAGGCCGACGAGCTGCACCGCATCGTGGACCTCATGCGTCACCTGCGCGCCTCCGAGGCGCGGATGCACGTCCGCGAAGAGGTCCCGTTCTACACCGGTCGCCGCAAGAGCGTCGCCGAGCTGGTGGCGGGCCTGGCCTGACGGCCGTTCGAAAACCTGGTGGTGGCCCGGCTCCCGGTCGGGCGCGCCACCCCTCGACCCGGAAGATCAGACGGCAGGCGTGACCATGGCCTGCCGCTCCAGCGACACCGGGTCCGGCTCCGGGTGCGGCGCGCATGACGCGCGCCGCACCGGCGTCATTTCCGGGACCCTTCCGCTCTCAGCCGCGGCCGCGCAGCGCCGCGCGCAGCTCCGGCTCCAGGACCGCGGGTCCGCGCGTCGCGAGGGCCGTCAGGGGATCGGTGGCCGAGAGCGCGGCGAGCAGCCGCTGCCCGGCCGGCGAGGCCCAGCGGGTGTACGGATAGACCTCGATCCGCCCGATCAGCAGACAGAGCCCCGTCGCGAGCAGCGGCAGCGCGAACCCGGCGAGGACCGGGGCCCGTTCGGCGGCCGGCACGAGCAGCACGGACACCGTCCCGAGTCCCAGGCTCAGCAGGAGACCCGCCCGCACCACCCGCAGCCCGGCGGCGACCTCCCGCCGGCCCGCGGCGGACACGGCGAGTCCCCGGGCAACGAGCCGCTCCGCGAGCAGATGTACGGAGTCGGCGGCGGCGACCAGCGGACGCACGGCGGGAATCGGTGCCTGCCCCTGAGGGCCCAGGGCACCGATCACGGCCCGCTCCAGCGGGTCCGCCGCGCAGGCGGCCGCGTCCACGACCGTCACCCAGCCGGTGCGGGCGAGCAGCAGCCGCCGTTCCCGGTGCATGGAGACGAGGGTGAGATCGGTGACCCGCAGCGGCCCGCCGGCGAGGTAGGCCGCCTCGCCCACGGTGAGTTCGGGCGTGCCCGCGGCGGGCTCGTCACCGTGTGCCGGCCGGGCCGCCGCGAGCGTCGCCCGGCAGAGCCGCGCACAGCCGACACCGGCCACCACACACGCCACGAGCAGCAACGGAACCCAGACCATGACCGAGTTGTACGGGAGGCGGGGCGGGCCCGCCACTCGAACGGCCGATCAGCTGCTGGAGCTGGAACAGGAACTCCCGCTGGAACTGGAGCTGGAGCACGAACTCCCGCTGGAACTGGAGCAGGAGCTTCCGCTGGAGCACGAGCTTCCGCCCCCGCCCCAACCGGAGCCGCCCCCGGAGCAGGACCCGGACGAGCACGACGAACCGGAGCCGCCGCCCGAGCAGGAGCCACCGCCCCCGCCGCCGCACGCACTGGTCCCCGCACACCACACGGTGGCCGCCGCGAAGTCGTCGTCCGCGCCCGAGGAACCGTAGTGGTGCTGTGCCACGGGACGCCGGCCGCCGCGTCGGCGCCGCCGGGGCGGCCCGTGGATCCGGGCCGCGGCCGCCAACTGCTCCCGCAGCACCGGATCGGGCAGCGCCCGGAGCCCGTGCAGGGCCACCAGCAGACCGGCGTCGGCGAGACGGGCGTGGTCCCGTCCGTACGCGAGGACCGCGCGCCGCCCGGCCGGGGTGATCTGCCGGGAGGTGAGCGACCCGCAGACGATGGCCGTGACCATGGTGGCGAGCAGGATCGGCACCACCTTGAAGACGAACGGGACCGGCATCCCCGATGCGGTGTCCAGGGTCGTCGCGAAGTCCACGACCGTGAGGACGATCGACACGGGGAAGAGCGCGAAGGTCGTGACGGCGGCCACGCCGCACCACCGGGCCGTGGCGCGCCGGGTCGCCGGATCGACGACGAGACCGCGCACCGCGAGCCCGTCGCCGATCTCCTGGACCGCCGGGTGCCGCATGACGGCCGTCCGCAGGTGGTGCAGGGCCCCGTGCGGGGCGGCGGCGTGCGCCTCGAGCACGGCCCGCTCCACCGGGTCGTGCGCGACGGGACGGACGACGGCCACGATGCCGGGGCCGCCGATCGCCAGCCTGCCGTCCGCCTGCAGGGCGCTCAGGGCGGTGTCGACGACCCTGGCGGGGCCGCCGTTGAGGAAGGCGGCCTCGTACCGGTCGTGGACCGGTCCGCCGGGTCCGCCGCGGGTCCGGACGACCCGGGTGACGAGCAGCGTGACGACGGTGACGCCGGCGATGTAGTAGAGCGCGACCAGGACGTTCACGAGCACCTCACTTCCGTACCAGTGCGTGCCGGGCGGCCCGTACGAACCGGGTGGCCCGGCCCGGCGGGCGGCTGCCCGAACGGTCCTGCCACCACTCCGTGAGCCGTCGCCTGGCCGCCGGATCCTCCGGCCGCCCGGCGACGAGGAGGTGCTCGGCGAAGTCGAGCGCGTCGCGGCGGTAGCCGCCGGTCATGGGCCGGGACCTGGCGTACGCGAGGAACGCCGGCCGGTAGTCCCTGCCCAGGATCTCGGGGAGCTCCGGCGCCACCTTCGCGACGACCCCGGCCCGCTTGGCCGCGAGCGCCCGGCTCTGCACGCCGAGCCGCCGGCTGTCGAACCCCTCGGGCACGGGAGTCCCGGCGACGAGCGCGGACAGCAGAGCGGCCTGGGCGACGGCGACGCGCTGCCGCGCGCCGGGCGCGGGCGTGGGGGCGCTCTCCGGAACGGGAGCCACGGGTACGACCGGGGTGACGCCGGGCATCGGCCCACCGGAGACCCGCGCCCCGGCGCCGATGAGCAGCGTCGCCCGGGGCGCGGTCCTCGACGAGAGGGCGCCGTGCTGGTGGGCCGTGCCCACGGCCTCCGCCCCCGAGGGTCCCCCCGGACGGAGCCCGGGGGAGGAGCGCGGGCCCACGGCGGTGATCGTCCTGCGGATCGCCCGCAGCTCGTCGGCCAGCTCCTCCGCGGGCGGGAAGTCGTCGTCCCGCTCCAGCAGCACGCCCGGCGGCGCGACCCGCGAGGCGAGGTCCGCCAGGACGTCGAGGACCGCGCCCGGCACGGGATGCGCGTGCGTGTCGTGCCAGACCCCGTCCCGCTCGACACCACCCGCCACGTGCACGTACGCGATGGCCTCCACCGGCAGCTCCGACAGGGCCCGCGCCGGGTCCTCGCCGCGGTTGACGTGGTTGGTGTGCAGATTGGCGACGTCGATGAGGAGCCGTACCCCCGTACGCTCCACCAGCTCCGCCAGGAAGCGCCCCTCCGACATCTCCTCGCCCGGCCACGAGACGAGCGCCGCGATGTTCTCCAGGGCGAGCGGTACGGGCAGCGCGTCCTGCGCGATCCGTACGTTCTCGCAGAGCACGTCGAGCGCGTCCCAGGTCCTGGGTACGGGAAGCAGATGGCCCGCTTCGAGCTGCGGGGTCGCGGTGAGCGGCCCCCCGGCCCGGACGAACGCGATGTGTTCCGTGACCAGCGGCGCCCCCAGCGCCACCGCCTTCTCGCCGAGCGCGGCGAGCCGCGCCGGGTCGGGGCGGTCCGCGCCCCCGAGCCCCAGCGAGACGCCGTGCGGCACGACGGTGACGCCGCGCTCGCGCAGCCGCGTCAGGGAGTCGGGCAGATGGTCGGCGCAGAGGTTCTCCGCGACGACCTCCACCCAGTCGATTCCGGACAGCCCCTCCACCGCGTCAGCGATCTCGGGACGCCAGCCGATGCCGATGCCGAGTTCCGTCATGTCCCCCTCCTTCGGTCCTCAGTCACCCACGTGATGGCCCCGGCGGGAGCGTTCGAATCCCAGGAGGGTCACGTTCAGAGGTTGATTTGAGGTTCCGTTCGGTCACGGCGAACGGAGGGGGCGCAGGGGGCGGACGGCTACGGTCGCGGCAGCCGCAGCGCCGTGGCGAAGCGGTCGCTTCCCTCGGCCACCACGGTGGGGCCGGGGGCGATCTCCGTGAAGCCCGCGTCCCGGACCAGAGGGAGACCGCTCGCCGTCAGGGCGGGCCACTCCCCGGCCGTCGCGGTGCGGACCGCGAGCGGGAAGCCGGCCTCGTGCCAGGCCTTCCGGTCGGCGTCCCCCATCGCCCACCACAGCAACTGAGCCCCGTGCCCGGCCTGGGCCATCGTCTTGCCCGCCGACATGTCGAGCTCCGGGTTGATCCACAGCACCACCGCGCCCTCCGGTACGGGTCCGGGCGCGGCCGGGTCGTCGAGGTCGGTGCCCGAGACCTGGAGCTTGGCCAGTTCCTTGGGCCAGCCGTCGAGCGGGACCGGCGGGAAGACCCGTACCTCCGCCTCCAGGCCGTCGACCGTGATCCCCGGAAGCGCGCCCGCGCGCCGCCACTCCGCGCCGCGCGCCCGGCGCACCACCTTGCGGATCCTGGCGTCCTCCCAGTCGGTCATGGCCTGCGCCCACTCGCCCTCGCCGAGCGAGCGGTCGTCGGTGAGGATCTCCAGGACGGCGCGCGCGGCGGTCTCCAGGGCGTCGGTACGGGACGGCGGCGCGTCCCGTTCGATCCGTACGACCAACGGCAGGACGAACTGGGGCTTCTCATCGCGAAGATCGGTCTCATTGCTGCTCACCGGGCAAGTCTGCCACTGCCGTCACAAGCGATTCTTGTAGGAATGAGAAGTTCCGGGCCAGGATGCCCCTCATGAAGAGTGATCTTTTTAGCGGCGAACACCTCGCCGAGACCGCAGATTTTCCGGGGATGACCCTCCAGAACGCCAAATCGGTCAAGTACACCGTCAACGGCGAGATGCACGCCCGTCAGGGATCGATGATCGCCTTCCGCGGCAACCTCCAGTTCGAACGCAAGGGCCAGGGCATCGGCGGCCTGCTCAAGCGGGCCGTCACCGGCGAGGGCCTGGCCCTGATGGCCGTGCGCGGCCAGGGCGAGGCGTGGTTCGCGCACGAGGCCCAGAACTGCTTCATCGTCGAGATCGAGCAGGGCGACGCGTTCTCGGTCAACGGCCGCAACGTGCTCTGCTTCGACTCCACCCTCCACTACGAGATCAAGACCGTGAAGGGCGCCGGCATGACCAGCGGCGGCCTCTTCAACTCCGTCTTCTCCGGCTACGGCAAGGTCGCCCTCATGTGCGAGGGCAATCCCATCGTCATCCCCGTCACGCCGCAGGCGCCGGTGTTCGTCGACACCGACGCCGTGGTCGGCTGGAGCGAGCAGCTGCACACCTCGCTGCACCGCTCGCAGTCCGTCGGCTCGATGATCCGCGGCGGCTCCGGTGAGGCGGTGCAGCTCAAGCTGGAGGGCCAGGGCTTCGTGGTCGTCCGGCCCAGCGAGCTGACCCCGCAGAAGACCTCGAATTGAGGCTGGAGCGGGTCGGGCGCCGCCACGGCCTCCGGGGGCCGTGGGTCCTCCGCGAGGTCGACCTCGACCTGCCCGCCGGGACCCTCGTCCGGGTCGTCGGCACGAACGGCACCGGGAAGTCGACCCTGCTCCGGCTCGTCGCCGGCGTCGACGCGCCCACCGCGGGGCGGGTCACGGGCCGCCCGCCGCGAACGGCGTACGTGCCCGAACGCTTCCCTGCCGCGCTGCCCTTCACGGCCGTCGACTATCTGGTCCACCTGGGGCGGATCCAGGGTCTCGGCACGGCGGCGGCGCGGGCCGGTGCGGGGGAGTGGCTGGAGCGCTTCGGGGCGGGCGAGCACGCCCGTACGGCCATGGCGGAGCTCTCCAAGGGCACGAGCCAGAAGGTCGCCGTGGCCCAGGCCTTCCTCGCCGACCCGTCCCTCCTGGTCCTCGACGAGGCCTGGACCGGCCTCGACACGGGCGCGCGTGCGGAACTGGACGCGGCGGTCCGCTCACGCCGGGCGGCCGGCGGAACGGTCGTCTTCGTCGACCACGACCCGCGCCGGCTGGAGGGGGAGCCGTCCGCGGTGTACGAGGTGCGGGACGGCCGGGTCAGGGAGGCCGCGGACCTGGTCGCCCCGATCCAGGAGCCCGTCGCCCCGATCCCGGCCTCGGTCGGCCCCGCCTCGGCTTCGGTCGCCCGCCCCGCCTCGGCCTCGGTCGGCCCCGCCTCGGCTTCGGTCGCCCGCCCCGCCTCGAGCCCGGTCGGTCACTCCGCCTCGGGTCCCGTCCGTGCGGGCGTCGGGCCGTGGCCGCGCGTGCGGATCATCGTCTCCGGGGGCCCGCACGCCCTTCCGCCCCCGGAGCGACTTCCCGGTCACCCCGTCGTCGCACCCGGACCCGACGGCGACGGCACCACCGTCCTCACCGTCGGCGCCGGCCACTCCGACGCCCTGCTGAGCGCGCTCCTCGCCGCCTCCCGGCACATCCACCACCTCGGCTCCGAAGGCGTACGCGAATGACGGCGCTCCTGCGCTACCAGACCGGCCTGCTGCTCCGCTCGCAGCGCTGGCTCGCCCCGCTCCTCCTGTACGCGGCCTTCCTCGCCGTCGGCGTCAACGCGGGCGAGCCCGTCCTCGGCGGCCTCGGCCTCGCCGCCGCCGCGCTGCTCCCCGTCACCGCCTGGTCCGTACGGATCTGCGTCACGCAGGAGCCGTCCGCCGCCCGGAACGTCGTCGCGGCCGCGGCCGGCCGGGGCCGCGCGCACCTCGCGGCGCTCGTCACCGGGACCGGCCTGCCCGCCCTCGTCGGCGCGGTCGCGGTCCTCGCGGTGACGGCGACCGGCGACCGGCGCGGTGTCACCGTGCCCGCCGCCGTGACCACGGGGCTCCTTGCGGCGCTGGCCTGCGCCCTGACGGGCGCCGCCGTCGGCGCGCTGGCGTCCCGCCCCTTCGTCCGGGCCCCCGGCTGGTCCGTCGCGGCCCTGGTCCTGGGCTCGCTGTTCGGGCTGGTGACCACCGGCTCCCCGGCGAAGCACGCGATGACGGCCCTGATCACCGGCGCCCGCACGGCGACCGCCGATCCGCCGTGGCTCGCCTGCGGGGGCGCGGTGCTCCTCGCGGCGGCGTGCGCGGCCCTCGCGTGCGGGGCGACGGCGCGCCTGGAGTGAGTACGCTCGAAGGCATGAACGACACGACCGAGTCCGCCGCGTCCACGTCGTACCGCGCCACCCCGGAGGCCGGTGGCCCGAAGCCCGAACCGGCCACCGGGGGCCCGTTCGCCGCCTGTGTGCTGTGCCAGGAGCCGACCGAGTACCCGGAGTCCACGAAGGGCATCACCCTGTGCCCGGTCTGCGAGTGGCGGGAAGCCGAGCGCACGGCCTGCTCGGGCTAGGGGGTGTCTAGGGCCGTCGTCCGCGCATCAGCTCCGAGACCTTCACGAAGCGGTAGCCGCGGGCCCGGAGTTCCGGGACGATGCGCCGGATCGCCTGCTCCGTGACCGGGGCCGCGCTGCGTGTGCAGTGCATGACCACCAGGGAGCCCGGCTTCACGCCGTCGAGGACCTGCTCGGCCACCGCGTCCGCGTCCTGCGCGAAGGCGTCGCCGCTGACCACGTCCCACTGGACCGCCGTCACCCCGGCCGGGGCGAGCGCGCGGAGGGCCGCGTCGTCGTAGCAGCCGCCGGGGAAGCGGAAGTACGGGACGACGTTCACCGCCCCGGCGTCGCGGAACGCGTCGAAGGCCCGCTGGACGTCGTCGGCCATGTCGGGCGTGGAGACGGTCGGGAGGCCGTAGCAGGGGGACGCGAAGGCGTAGTGGCTGTAGGAGTGGTTCGCGATCTCGAAGCGCGGGTCGCGGCCGATGGACTTCGCCTGGTCCGGGTACTCCTCCGCCCAGCGGCCCGTCATGAACACGGTCGCGTCCACCTTGAACCGGCGCAGGGTCTCGATGAGCTGCGGATTGTCGAAACGCTCGCCCTGCGCGGCCCGTGGTCCCTGATCGGCCGTCATGTCGGCGTCGAAGGTGAGCGCGACGACCTTCTCCGCGCCCTTCGCCCGGTGCGTGTACACGGGGGTGAGGCCGCCGGGCCCCGGAGCCATGGTGGGCGGTGCGGCGGGGACGCGCGCGGGCTTGGGACCCGCCGCCGCGCTCGCCCGGGGCGACGGGCTGGTGACGGCGGCCGGTTCCTTCGCCGGCGGGGCCGGGGGCGTTGCGACGGTTTCCCGGCCACAGCCGACGAGGACGGCGCCCAGAAGTCCGAGCGCCGCCAGGTTTCGTACAGAAGTGTTCACGATCGGAAGTTAACCGATCAAAGTGGCTCAGGCGTGCAACGCGGCAACGGCAGCACCCCGCGCCGCTCACGTGGCCAGGAGCCGCCTCCGGCTCTCCTCGACGTCGAAGTCCCCCGGCGGGTACTTCGGGTCCAGCGCCTCCAGGTGTTCGAGGAGCAGCTTGCTGATCGCCCAGTTCCGGTACCACTTGCGGTCCGCCGGGACCAGGTACCAGGGGGCCTCGTCCGTCGTGCAGCGTCTCAGGGCGATCTCGTACGCCTCCTGGTACGCGGGCCACATGCCGCGCTCCTCGATGTCGCCCACGTTGAACTTCCAGTGCTTCTCCGGGTTGTCCAGACGCTCCAGCAGGCGCCTGCGCTGTGCCTCGTACGAGATGTGCAGGAAGACCTTGACGACCGTCACGCCGTCGTCGGCGAGGGACTTCTCGAAGCGGTTGATCTGGCCGTACCGGCGGCCGAGCTGCGAGCGCGGGACCAGCTCCCGTACGCGGGCGATGAGCACGTCCTCGTAGTGCGAGCGGCCGAAGATGCCGATCTCGCCCGGACGGGGGAGCGCCTTCATGATCCGCCAGAGGAACGGGTGGTTCTGCTCCTCCGGCGTCGGGGCCTTGAAGGCGTGGATGCGGCAGCCGGAGGGGTTGAAGAGGCCGATGACGTGCTTGACGGTGCCGCCCTTGCCGCTGGTGTCCATTCCCTGGAGGACCAGGAGCACCCGTCGGCGGTCCCCGGCCGTGCTCGCCGCGTACAGGCGTTCCTGCAGGTCGGCGAGGCGCGGAGCGAGGGCGGCGGTGGCGGCGAGACCGGCCGCCTTGTCGGCGGGGCCGCCCGGGGTCGCGGCGGCGTCGTACGTGGTGAGATCGATGCGCTCGCCCTCGGGGACGCGCAGCAGCTCCCGCAGCGGAGCGGGCCGGGGCGTGCCCTTCTCCTTCTTCCCGCCGTCTTTCCTGCCGTCTTTGCTGCCTTCCTTCTTGGCGTCCCTCTTCCCGTCCTTCTTCGCCACCTCGTGCCCCTTCCGCCGCGCCGCGCGTCCGTCCTCCCCCGATCCTGCGACGGAACCCGGCCGCCCGCGAGTGCGCGCGGCCGGGCGCCGTCTCAGCTCAGCACCACGGGCCGGTCACCGCGAACGTCGTTCCCGGCGTGTAGCAGTTGACGTACATGGTTCCCCGGTCGGGCGAGAAGGTGACGCCCGCGAACTCGCCCCACTCCGGCGTCTCGGGCGTGCCGATGTTCTGCGCGCCCCGGGCGAGCGCGTACACCTCGCCCCGCTCGCTCACCCCGAAGACGTGCTGCGCCCCGTCGCCGTCCTCGCAGACCATCAGGCCCCCGCTGGGCGCCAGGCAGATGTTGTCCGGGGACTCGCCGGGGAGCTGGATGTCGGTGTCCGGGCCGAAGACGACGACGAGGGTGAGCCGGCGCCGGTGCGGCTCGTACTTCCAGACCTGGCCGAAGTGCGTCGCGCCGGAACCGTCCTTCACGCGGGCGAAGGAGGAGACGAAGTACACCGCCCGGCCGCCCCAGTAGCAGCCCTCCAGCTTCTGGGCGTGCGTGATGCCCCGGGGGCCGAAGTCCTGGAACCTGATGGGGGTTTCCGCCGCCTGCGGGTCCGGTACGGGGACCCACTCGATCCCCTCGAAGCGGGTGCCGGCCTCCTGGATCACCGAGAGGTCGGCGACGCCCGGAACCCGCATGGCCTCCAGGGCGCCGCCCGCGCGCAGCGAGCCGGTGCCGCCGAGCGGCCGGTGGGGGAGGAAGCGGTAGAAGAGGCCGAAGGGGCGCTCGAAGGCGTCCTCCGTCTCGTAGACGATGCCGCTCGTCGGGTCGATCGCGATCGCCTCGTGCTGGAAGCGGCCCATCGCGGTGAGCGGCACGGCTCCGGTGCGGTGCGGGTCGGCCCCGTCGACCTCGAAGATGAAGCCGTGGTCCTTGGTGTAGCCGTTCGTCCCGGCTTTGTCCTCGGTCTCCTCGCAGGTCAGCCAGGTACGCCAGGGGGTGGGTCCGCCCGCGCAGTTGACGGCCGTACCGGCGATGGCGACCCGCTCGCCGAGGACGTTGTTCCGGCCGTCGAGTTCCAGGGCCGTACAGCCGCCCTTGCCGGCCGGGTCGTACGTCAGGCCGGGGACGGTCGGGACGCCGATCTTGCCGGTGACCCGGTTCTCGTGGTTGCGCACGAGGTGCACCCGGCCGCGGCGGCCGGCGAAGGCGCCCATGCCGTCGGGGTTGCCGGGGACGAGGCCCTCGCCGGAGCGGAGCGGATCGCCCTGCCGGGAGAGGACCTCGTAACGGAAGCCGGCCGGGAGGTCGAGGAGACCCTCGGGGTCGGGGATCAGGGGGCCGTAGCCGGCCCGGCCCGTGTGGCCGCCGGTCGCGGCGCTCGCGCTGCCGGCGAAGAGTTCGGAGAGGGCGCCGGTGAAGGCGATCCCGGCGGCGGTGGCGCCGGTGCGGGACAGGATCTGACGTCGTGTTGCGGACATGAGGCAACCCACTTTCCTGTTGGCGGACAGGCGTGTGATGTGACGTGTGACCCGCATGTGTGTATCACGCCGTGTGGTGACACGTGAACATGCGGGCCACAAGTTCCTCATGTGGCGCGAGAGGTGAGGTGGCGTCAGGCCAGCTCGGCCGTGAGGGTGATCGTCGTGCCCGTGAGCGCCTGGCTGACCGGGCAGTTCTTCTTCGCGTCCTCGGCCAGCGCCTGGAACTGGTCCGCGTCCAGGCCGGGGACCTCGCCGCGCACGGTCAGGTGGATGCCGGTGATGCCCTCGCCCGGCTGGAAGGTGACGTCGGCCTTGGTCTCCAGGCGGGTCGGCGGGTTGCCCGCCTTGGCCAGGCCGTTGGAGAAGGCCATGGAGAAGCAGGAGGAGTGCGCGGCCGCGATGAGCTCCTCGGGGCTCGTCTTCCCGTTGGGCTCCTCGGAGCGGGCCGGCCAGGAGACGTCGTACGAGCCGAGGCCGGAGGAGTCGAGGGTGACGACACCCGAACCCTTGAGGAGGTCGCCCTGCCAGACGGTGTGGGCGTGACGCACGGTGGCCATGGTGGATCCCTTTCGATCGGGTAGGGCCACCAACCTACTGCGCGACCAGCCCCTTGGCGTCGCGGGCGAGCGCGGTGAGCCGGGAGATCGCCCGGAAGTACTTCTTGCGGTACCCGCCGTTCAGCATCTCGTCGCTGAACAGCCGGTCGAACGGCAGCCCGGAGGCGAGCACGGGTATCTCGCGGTCGTACAGCCGGTCGGCCAGGACGACGAGCCGGAGGGCCGTCGACTGGTCCGGGACGGGCTGGACGTCGGTGAGGCAGACCGCGGTGAGGTCGTCGGTGAGCGCGCCGTACCGGCTCGGGTGAACCCTGGCCAGGTGTTCGAGCAGGTGCGGGAAGTCGTCGAGGGAGGCGCCCGGCGTCGCGTACGCCGCCGCCGTGACGACCTGGTCGGAGTACGGGGACGGAGCCTCGGGCAGCCCGCGGTGGCGGTAGTCCTCGCCGTCGATCCGCAGCGGTTGGAAGTGGGCCGAGAGGCCCTGGATCTCGCGCAGGAAGTCGGCGGCGGCGAAGCGGCCCTCGCCGAGCTTGCCGGGGAGCGTGTTGGAGGTGGCGGCGAGCGCCACGCCCGACTCGACCAGCTTGCCGAGCAGGCTGGAGACGAGGACGGTGTCGCCCGGGTCGTCGAGCTCGAACTCGTCGATGCAGAGGAGACGGTGCCCGCCGAGGGTCTTCACGGTCTGCTGGAAGCCCAGCGCGCCGACCAGGTTGGTCAGCTCGACGAAGGTGCCGAAGGCCTTCAGCGCGGGCTCGGCGGGGGTCGCGTGCCAGAGCGAGGCGAGCAGGTGGGTCTTGCCGACTCCGTATCCGCCGTCCAGGTAGACCCCGCGCGGTCCGGTGGGGGCGGCCGGCTTCCGGGCGAACCAGCGGCGCTTCCCGGCACCGGAGGCGTGCGCCCCGCCCAGGCCCCCGGCGAAGGTGCTCAGGGCCTTGACGGCGTCCGTCTGGCTGGGCTGGTTCGGGTCGGGGAGGTACGTGTCGAACCGTACGGAGTCGAAGCGCGGCGGTGGCACCATCTCCGCGACGAGTCGGTCGGCGGGGACGTGGGGCTCTCGGGAGCAGAGCGAGAGCGGGGCCGCTGAGGTGGATGCGGCTTCGGAGAGGGCACGGGTCGACACAGTTCCCCACTGTAAGCGCCATGTCAGACTCGACGGATGCGACGCCTGTTCCCTGTGACGGACATGACAGCCCACGAGACCGAGGCGGGAGCCGACCGGGAGTGGTCGCTCGACGAGCTCGCCGACGCCTACGCGTACCCGGAGCTCCCCGAGGGGGAGGGTGCCTGGCTGCGGGCCAACATGGTCTCCTCGCTCGACGGGGCCGGGCAGCACGACGGGCGCTCCCAGCCGCTCTCCTCCGAGACCGACATGCGGATCTTCGGCACCCTGCGGGCTCTCGCGGACGTGGTCGTCGTCGGTGCGGAAACGGTACGGCTGGAGGGTTACCGCCCGGCACGCGCGCGTGAGGCCTTCGCGGCCCGCCGTGCCGCGGCCGGACAGGGGCCGGCCCCGGTGATCGCCGTGGTCAGCGCCTCGCTCAACCTGGACTTCTCGCTTCCGCTCTTCACCGGACCGCTGGTGCCGACCCTGGTCCTCACGGGCGCCGCCGCGCCCGCCGAGCGGGTGCGGGCCGCGCGGGAGGCGGGAGCCGAGGTGCTGGTGGCGGGTGACGGCGCCGGGGTGGAGCCGGTCCGCGCGAAGGCGGTGCTCGCGGAGCGCGGACTCCGGCGGCAGCTGACCGAGGGCGGGCCCCGGCTGCTCGGCCAGTTCGTGGCCGCGGAGGTCCTCGACGAACTGTGTCTGTCGGTCTCGCCGACGATGACGGCGGGTGACGCCCAGCGGATCGCCGGGGGCCCTGCCGTGGCCGTCCCGACACGCTTCGCCGTGGCTTCGCTGCTGGAGCAGGACGGCTTCCTCTTCACCCGCTACCGTCGGATCTGACAATCGGCGGAATTTGTCGTTCCGCTTACCGTCCGCTGGGCACACTTACTGTCGCAGACCCCGTGCGGGCACGGGGAAGGATGGTTTCCGCAGAAGGGCTCCTGAGGTGTTCACAAGCGTTCTGATGATCGAGAAGCCCCTGACGTCCGTCGACGTGGAGTTCGTCACCACCCTGCACGGCGACGAGGGCGTGTCCTTCATCGTTCTGATGCAGCCGCGTGGTGACCAGGCCGATGTACTGCTGCGTGCCATCGACGACGTGGCCATGGGCGAACTGAAGGAAGCCGCCCGCGAGGGCGACGAACCCGAGGGCAAGGAGGCCAGGCGCCCCGCCGAGCTGGCCCTGGAGCACTCGCTCCGGGCGCTGAGAGACGCCGGCTGCGAAGCGGTCGGCCAGGTCGTCGAGGACCACCCGCTCACCAAGATGAAGGCGGTGGTCGAGGAGTCGGAGGCGGACGAGGTGATCGTGCTGACCGCCCCGCACTACGTGGAGGAGTTCTTCCACCGTGACTGGGCCTCCCGGGCCCGCCACAAGGTGGGGGTCCCCGTCCTCAAGCTCTTCGCCCACAGCGAGGAAGCGGCCGAGTAGCCGGGCGGCGCAGCCGACGAGCCGCGCAGCAGCCCAGCAGCCGTACCGTCGAGCCGTCGTACGGTCGCCCGTGGCCGCGCCCCGTGCAGGGGG
>NZ_JBHTSA010000148.1:0-18057 GCF_042795405.1 Streptomyces sp. NPDC056480
GCGTCCGCGGAGCCCGCTTCGGCCGTGACCGGCTCGGTCGCGGGGGCCTCGGCGAGGATGACGTGGGCGTTGGTGCCGCTGATGCCGAACGACGAGACACCGGCGCGGCGCACGCGGTCCTCGACGGCGGGCCACGGGCGGGGCTCGGTCAGCACCTGCACGCCGCCGGACTCCCAGTCGACGAGGTCGCTGGGCCTGCTCACGTTCAGGGAGGCGGGCAGCTCCTGCTGCCGCAGGGCCATCACCATCTTGATGACGCCACCGACACCGGCGGCCGCCTGCGCGTGCCCCAGGTTGGACTTCAGCGACCCCAGCATCAGGGGCTGACCACCGTCACGCCGGCTGCCGTAGGTGGCGAGCAGCGCCTGCGCCTCGATCGGGTCGCCGAGGACGGTGCCGGTGCCGTGGGCCTCGACCGCGTCGACTCCGGAGAAGGAGACCCCGGCGTCCTGGACGGCGGCGCGGATGACACGCTCCTGAGCCGGACCGCTGGGCGCGGTGAGTCCATTGGAAGCACCGTCCTGGTTGACGGCCGTACCGGCGACCACGGCAAGGACGTCATGACCCAGCCGTCGGGCGTCGGACAGCCGCTCCACGACCAGGACACCGACGCCCTCGGCCCACGCCGTACCGTCCGCGTCCGCCGAGAACGACTTGCAGCGCCCGTCCGCCGCCAGACCCCGCTGACGCGAGAACTCGACGAAGATGCCGGGCGTCGACATGACCGTCACACCGCCCGCGAGGGCGAGCGAGCACTCGCCGGACCGCAGGGCCTGGACGGCGAGATGCAGTGCGACGAGCGAGGAGGAGCACGCCGTGTCGACCGTCAGCGCCGGTCCCTGCAGGCCGAGGGTGTAGGCGACCCGGCCCGAGGCGACGCTCGACGTGGTGCCCGTCAGACCGAATCCGGCGGCGCCCGCCGCCGCCTCGCCGAGCCGCGGACCGTACTCCTGGGCGATCGCGCCGAGGAACACTCCCGTCGACGTGCCGTGCAGCGTTCCGGGGGCGATTCCGGCCCGCTCCAGGGCCTCCCACGACACCTCGAGGAGCAGCCGCTGCTGCGGGTCCATCGCCAGCGCCTCACGGGGAGCGATCCCGAAGAACGCGGGGTCGAACTCGCCGGCGCCGCTCAGGAATCCGCCGTCGCGCACGTACGACGTGCCGGAGTGGTCCGGGTCCGGGTGGTAGAGACCGTCGAGGTCCCAGCCGCGGTCGGTGGGCAGTCCGGAGATCACATCGCGCTGCTCGGCGACGACCTTCCACAGCGCCTCGGGGGAGTCCACCCCGCCCGGGTAACGGCACCCCATGCCGACGACCACGATCGGATCGTTCACGCCGGCCTCCAGTTCACGGACCCGCTGACGGGACTGGTGGAGGTCGACGGTGAGGCGCTTGAGGTATTCGACGAGTTTGTCGTTGTCCGGTGTTGTCATGACGATGATGCCCCCGTAGGCGTCGTGAAGCTGTGCGTGTGCGCGGTCCGGGCACGGCACGCCCGTGGGATGAGCCGGGGCGTGCCGCGCGCGGCCGACAGGACGGGCGTACCGAGGTCCGGGCCCGTGCGATGCGCGGGTGGAATGGTGGTCGGAGTGGTGATCGGGGTCAGAGTTCGGAGTCGATGAACGCGAGGAGCTCGTCGACCGAGGCCGACTCGACCCGTGCGGCCAGATCCTTGTCGTCGGCCTGGGTCCGCTGAGCCGGTACGCGGGCCGCCAGGGCCTGGAGTCGTTGGACGATCTCGTCCCTGACGTCGTCCCGGGTGTCGTCCGGCAGGTCGGCGAGCGCCGCTTCGAGGCCGTCGAGTTCGACGAGCCCGGGTGCGGCCTTCGTGTCGTCGGAGGCGGCGGATTCCGCCTCGGCCGGGGCCAGTTCGGTGTGCAGTTGGACCACGACCGCGATCGGCGTGGGGTAGTTGAAGAGGAAGGTGGCGGGGAGGCGCAGACCGGCGCTGGTCTGCAGCCTGTTGCGGAGTTCCACGAGCGTCAGGGAGTCGCAGCCCATGTCCTTGAAGGACCGGTCGGCGGGAATGCCGGACGCGGTGGACCGGCCGAGCACGGCGGCGGTCTGCACCCGGACGAGATCGAGGAGCAGTTCCTCCCGCTCGGTCGGGGCCAGTGCGGCGATCCGGTCACGCAGCGTCGCGGTCGTCGGGGCCGCGGCGGTGGCCGCCGCCCGGGCCGGTCGCGGAGCGGCCGGTGCCAGGTCCCGCAGCACGGTGGGCAGTCGGGTGCCCAGGGCGCCGAGGGCGGCTCGGTCGAGCGGGGCGGGGACGAGGGCGGCGGCGTCCATGCGCAGTGCCGCGTCGAGCAGGGCCAGGCCCTCCGTCCGGTCGATGGGTGCGAGACCGGTCCGGGCGAGCCGGCCCCGGTCGGCCTCGGACAGGGACCCCGCCATTCCGGCGGCGCCCGGTCGTCCCGCCGTGTCCGCCCACATGCCCCAGGCCAGGGAGAGCGCGGGGAGGCGCCGGGCCCTGCGGTGCTGGGCCAGGGCGTCCAGGTAGGTGTTGGCCGCGGCGTAGTTGCCCTGGCCGGCGCCACCGATGACCCCCATGACGGAGGAGAAGAGGACGAAGGCGGCGAGGTCGTGGTCCGCGGTCAGCTCGTGCAGATTGCGGGCCGCGGTCGCCTTGGGGGCGAGCACCGTGTCGAGGCGCTCCGGGGTGAGGGTGGTGATCACACCGTCGTCGAGCACTCCTGCCGCGTGGACGACAGCGGTGAGCCGTACGCCGGTGAGCAGCTGCGCGAGGGCGTCGCGGTCGGCGGTGTCGCAGGCGGCGAGAGTCACCTGCGCACCCAACCCGGCCAGTTCGGCGGCCAGTTCCTGCGCGTCCGGGGCGTCGGGCCCGCGGCGGCTGACCAGGAGCAGACGGCGGGCGCCGTGCTCGGTGACCAGGTGCCGTGAGACGAGCCCGCCCAGGGCGCCGGTGGCACCGGTGACCAGGACCGTGCCGTCCGGGTCGAGGGCCGCCGGCAGGGTGAGGACCACCTTGCCGATGTGCCGGGCCTGGCTGACGTGCCGGAACGCCCCGGGCGCCCGGCGTACGTCCCAGGTGCTCAGCGGCAGCGGAGTGAGCGCCCCCGAGGACAGCAACCGCAGCACGTCCGTGAGGAGTTCGGCGATCCGCTCGGTGGGCTCCTGCAGCAGGTCGAAGAAGCCGTAGTCCACCCCGGGGTGATCGGCCGCGACCTGTTCCGGCTCGCGCAGATCGGTCTTGCCCATCTCCACGAAGCGGCCGCCGTTCGGCAGCAGCCTCAGGGAGGCGTCGATGAACTCACCGGCGAGCGAGTTCAGTACGACGTCCATGCCGCGGCCCCCGGTGGCCGCACCGAACGCCGACTCGAAGTCCAGGGTGCGGGACGACGCCAGGTTCGCGCCTTCCAGACCGAGGGGACGCAGGGCGTCCCACTTGCCGGGGCCCGCCGTGCCGTACACCTCCGCCCCGAGGTGCCGGGCGAGCTGGACGGCGGCCATCCCGACACCGCCGGCGGCGGCGTGGATCAGGACGCGCTCGCCCGCGGTCAGGCCGGCGAGGCCGACCAGGGCGTGGTAGGCGGTGAGGAACACGATGGGCGCGGACGCCGCCTGGGCGAAGGTCCAGTCGGCGGGCATGACCGCGACCCGCCGGTGGTCGGCGACGCCCACCGGGCCGAATGCCCCGGAGAACAGGCCCATGACCCGGTCGCCGACGTCGAGACCGGTGACACCGGGCCCGACCTCGGTGACCACGCCGGCGCCTTCGAGGCCCAGCAGGCCGGGGTCGCCGGGGTAGAGACCGAGGGTGTTCAGGACGTCGCGGAAGTTGACGCCCGCGGCGCGCACGGCGATGCGTACCTCGCCGTCGGCCAGCGGGGCCAGGGCCTCAGGGCAGGGTTCGAGCGCCAGGTGGTCCAGGGTTCCGCGGTCGCGGACCCCGAGCCGCCAGGCGGTGACCCCGGCCGGGGGGACGAGGGAGCCGTCGGCCGTCGCCCGGCCGAGCATCGGCACGAGCAGTTCATCGCCACGTACGGCGAGTTGGTGCTCGGCGTCGATCAGCGGCAGTGCGGTACGGCAGTCGGCGGCCGACTCCACGTCGAGCAGTCCGACGCGCCCCGGGTTCTCGGTCTGCGCCGAGCGGGCCAGACCCCATACGGCGGCGAGGTCGGGGTTCACCTCGGCGTCCGCCGCCGTGGCCACGGCGGCCCGGGTGACGAGCACCAGCCGGGAGTCGGCGAGCCGGTCGTCGGCCAGCCACTCCTGGAGGAGGGCGAGCGCACGGTGCACGGCGGTCCGTGAGCCGGCCCCCGATCCGTCGGCACGCTCTCCGAGGCCGGTGACGTCTCCGGAGTCGTCGAGGTCCGCGAGCGGTGCGAAGACCACCGCGGGGGCGGGAAGGCCCGTGCCGAGGGCCCGGCCCAGGGTCGCGAGATCGGCGTACGGCGCACCGACGCCCAGGTCGGCGGCGCCCAGCGAGGCGGCCGACGGCGACGGTTCACGGTCCACCGTGGCCGGGATCCAGTCCAGCCGGTGGAGGGACCGCGGGACGGCCACCTCGTCGCTCACCGGGCGCAGGACCAGCTCCTCGACCTCGGCGACGACCGCGCGGGACTCGTCGAGCAGGGTCAGCGACACCGCGTCCGGCCCGGTGCGGGTGATGACCACGCGGGCGGTACGGGCGCCGGGCTGACGGACCGTCACCCCGTGCCAGGAGAAGGGCAGCAGGCGACGGTTTCCGTCGTCCAGCGCCGTCATGACGATCGGGTGCAGGGCCGCGTCGAGCAGCGCCGGGTGCAGCCCGTACGAGGCGGCGTCGGTGACGGACGGCGGCAGGGCGACCTCGGCGACGAGGTCCGTGCCGTGCCGCCGCGCGGTACGCAGGCCCTGGAAGACGGGCCCGTACGCGTACCCCGCGGTGGCCAGCTCGTCGTAGCAGCCGTCGACGGCCAGCGGCTCGCCCTCGGTGGAGGGCGGGCCCGCCGCGGTCACGGTGGCCCCGTCGTGCGGGGCGAGGGCTCCGGTGGCGTGCAGCGTCCACGGCTCGACGGCGCCGTCCGGCGCCTCGGTGCGGGCGTGCACGGTCAGCGTCCGCTGTCCGTCGTCGCCGGGTGCGGCCACGGCGACCTGTACCTCGGTGCGGCCCTCTTCGGGGATCACCAGCGGGGCGAGCAGGGTGAGTTCGGCGACCCGGGGCATGCCGGTCTCCGAACCGGCGCGGGCGGCGAGTTCGAGGAAGGCGGTGCCGGGCAGCAGGACCGAACCGAGGACGGCGTGGTCGGCGAGCCAGGGGTGGGTGCGGCGGCCGAGCCGGGCGGTCAGGACGACCTGACCGGATTCGGCGAGCTCGACGGCGGGGCCGAGCAGCGGGTGACCGGCCGCCCCTTCGGTGCCGCGCGCGGTCAGCCAGTACCGCTCCCGCTGGAAGGCGTACGTGGGGAGTCCGGGCTTCGGTCCGGGGCCGAACACGGCCTCCCAGTCCGGGCCTCGGCCACGGACGTGCAGGGCGCCGAGCGCGGCGGCCAGGGTGCGCTGCTCGGCCCTGCCGCGCCGCAGCACGGGGACGAACGCCGACGCGTCGTCGTCGAGGCAGTCCCGGCCCAGCGCCGACAGCACGCCGTCCGGGCCGAGTTCGAGGAAGGTCCGCATGCCGAGGCCGTGGAGCGCCGCCAGGCCGTCGGACATCCGCACCTCCCGACGCACCTGCCGCACCCAGTAGTCGGCGTCGGCCTCGACGGGTCCGCCGGTGACGGTGGACACCATGGCGATGCGCGGCTCCGCGTACGCGACGCCCGCGGTCACGGCCGCGAACGCGTCGAGCATCCCGTCCATGCGGTGCGAGTGGAAGGCGTGGCTGACGACGAGCCGGCGCGTCTTGCGGCCGGAGGCGGCGAACGCCTCGGCGACCTGCTCGACGGCCTCGACGTCGCCGGAGACGACGACGGCCAGGGGGCCGTTGACGGCGGCGACGCTCACCTCGTGCTCGCGGCCTTCGAGGAGGGGGAGGACCTCCTCCCGCGAGGCCTGGACGGCCAGCATCGCGCCACCGGCCGGCAGCGCCTGCATGAGCCGGCCGCGCGCGGCGACCAGGACGCAGGCGTCCGGCAGGGTGAGGATCCCGGCGACATGGGCGGCGGCGAACTCGCCGATGGAGTGCCCGAGTACGGCGTCCGGAGCCAGGCCCCGGTGCTCGAGCAGCCGGAACAGCGCCACCTGGAGGGCGAAGAGGGCGCACTGGGTGTTCTCGGTCCGGTTGAGCGCCTCGGCGTCGTCGAACATCACCTCGCGGATCGGCGGGGTACCGGGAACGGAGCTGCGGCAGGCGTCGAGTTCGGCGCACACCGCGTCGAGGGCGGCGGCGAAGACCGGCTCGCTCTCGTACAACTCGCGTCCCATGCCGACGCGTTGGCTGCCCTGACCGGTGAAGAGGTAGGCGAGGCCGTCGTCGGGCCGTGCCGTGCCGAGCGTCAGCGCGGAGTGCGGTTCGCCCCGGCCGAGCGCGGCCAGCGCCGCGACGGCCTCGGAGCGGTCCTCGGCGGTGACGGCAGCGCGGTGGTCGAGCGCGGTACGGGTGGTGGCCAGGGCACGGCCGAGGTCACGGCCGGACATCTCGGCAGGGGTGTCCAAAGCGTCGACAGGGGTGTCCAAGGCGTCGACGAGTGCGGTGGCCTGGGCGCGCAGCGCCGCCTCGGTGCGGCCGGACAGCACCCACAGGGGCGCCGAGCCGTCGTCCGCGGAGCCGGCTTCGGCCGTGACCGGCTCGGTCGCGGGGGCCTCGGCGAGGATGACGTGGGCGTTGGTGCCGCTGATGCCGAAGGACGAGACACCGGCGCGGCGCACGCGGTCCTCGGTGGCGGGCCACGGGCGGGGCTCGGTCAGCACCTGTACGCCGCCGGACTCCCAGTCGACGAGGTCGCTGGGCCTGCTCACGTTCAGGGAGGCGGGCAGCTCCTGCTGTCGCAGGGCCATCACCATCTTGATGATGCCGCCGACTCCGGCGGCGGCCTGGGCGTGTCCGAGGTTGGACTTGAGGGAGCCGAGCATGAGGGGCCGGTCGTCCTCGCGTTCGCTGCCGTAGGTGGCGAGCAGCGCCTGCGCCTCGATCGGGTCGCCGAGGACGGTGCCGGTGCCGTGGGCCTCGACCGCGTCGACTCCGGAGAAGGTGACTCCGGCGTCGGCCACGGCGGCGCGGATGACGCGCTCCTGAGCCGGACCGCTGGGTGCGGTGAGGCCGTTGGACGCGCCGTCCTGGTTGACGGCCGTACCGGCGACGACAGCCAGGACCTCGTGTCCGAGGCGTAGGGCGTCGGACAGCCGCTCCACGACGAGCACACCGACGCCTTCGGCCCACGCCGTACCGTCCGCGTCGGCGGAGAACGACTTGCAGCGGCCGTCCGCCGCGAGACCCCGCTGACGCGAGAACTCGACGAAGATGCCGGGCGTCGACATGACCGTCACACCGCCCGCGAGGGCCAGGGAGCACTCGCCGGACCGCAGGGCCCGTACGGCCAGGTGCAACGCCACCAGGGACGACGAGCACGCCGTGTCCACCGTCAGCGCCGGTCCCTGCAGGCCGAGCGTGTAGGCGACCCGGCCCGAGGCGACGCTCGACGTGGTGCCCGTCAGACCGAACCCGGCCGCACCCGCCCCCGCCTCGCCGAGCCGCGGACCGTACTCCTGGGCCATCACACCGGCGAACACACCCGCCTGGGAGCCGCGCAGTGAGTGCGGGGCGATTCCGGCCCGCTCCAGGGCCTCCCAGCACGTTTCGAGGAAGGCGCGCTGCTGCGGATCCATCGCCAGCGCCTCACGCGGCGAGATCCCGAACAGCTCGGCGTCGAACTCCGCCGCGCCGTCGAGGAAGCCACCGTTGCGCACATAGGTGGTGCCCACGTGGGCGGGGTCGGGGTGGTAGAGACCGTCGAGGTCCCAGCCGCGGTCCGCAGGGAAGGCCGAGATGACGTCGCGCTGCTCGGCGACGACCTTCCACAGCGCCTCGGGGGAGTCCACCCCGCCCGGGAAGCGGCACCCCATGCCGACGATCACGATCGGATCGTCGTCCTGGCGGGCGCGGTCCTCGGGGACCGCCGCGTCCTGCCGCCCGTCGGCCAGGACCGCGGCCAGGGCGGCGGGGCTGGGGTGGTCGTACACCACGGTCGTGGGGAGTCTGCGCCCGGTGGCGGCGACGAGCCGGTTGCGCAGCTCGACGACCATCACCGAGTCGATCCCCAGCTCCTTGAACGTCCGCCGCGGCTCGATCTCGGCGGCGGAGTCGTAGCGCAGCACGGCGGCGGTGTGCGCCCGCACCAGCTCCAGGGCGGCCGGGCCGGTCAGCGACCGCGTCGGCTCGGTGTCCCGGGCCTCCTCCGTGTCCTCCGGAAGGTCCGGGGCCGGGACGGAGGCCATGGGTGTCGGCGCGGTGCCGGCCGGTGTCAGCGCGCGGGCGGAGGCGGTCTGACCGGTGATCCAGTGGCGGCGCCGCTGGAAGGCGTACGTCGGCAGCTCGGCGCGCGTGCCGCCGGAGGGCAGGACGGCGGACCAGTCCACCTCCGCGCCGTGGCAGAACGCCTCGCCGAACGCGAGCAGCAGCCGCTGCGGGCCGCCCTCGTCGCGGCGCAGGGTGCCCAGCGCGGCGACCGGCAGGTCCGCGGCCTCCGCGGTCTGCTGGACGGCGAGCGCCAGCACGGGGTGCGGGCTCATCTCGATGAACAGCTCGTGTCCCGCGTCGAGCAGCGCGCGTACGGCGGGCTCGAACCGCACGGGTTCCCGCAGGTTGCGGTACCAGTAGTCGACGTCCAGCTCGGACCCGTCGAGCGCCGTGGCGGTCACGGTCGAGTGCAGCGGCACGCTTCCGGTGCGCGGTGCGATGCCGGCCAGCTCGGCCGGCAGCGTGTCGCGCACGGCGTCGACGTGCGGGCTGTGCGAGGCGTACGCGACCGGCACACGGCGGGTACGGACGTCCTCGCCGTACCGGGCGGCCAGGGCGTCCAGGGCGGCTCCGTCACCGGCGACCACGGTCATGCCGGGCGAGTTGACGGCGGCCACGCTCAACCCCGGGTGGGCCGCGAGGTCTTCGCGCACCCGGTCGGCGGGCAGCGACACGGTGAGCATCCCGCCGCCGCGTCCGGCCAGCGCGCCGAGGGCGGCGCTTCGTACGGCGACCAGTCGGGCCGCGTCGTCCAGGGAGAGGGCGCCGCTGACGGTGGCGGCGGCGATCTCGCCCTGCGAGTGGCCGACGACCGCGGCCGGTGCGACGCCGGCCGCGCGCCACAGCGCGGCCAGACCGACCATCACGGCCCACAGCGCGGGCTGCACGACGTCGTCACGATCGAGCGCGGGGGCGCCGGGGCGACCGCGCAGCACATCGGTCAGCGACCAGTCGCGGTACGGGCGCAGCGCGCGCTCGCAGTCCTCGACGACCCGGGCGAAGACGGGGGCGCCGTCGAGGAGTTCGGCGGCCATGCCGGCCCACTGCGAACCCTGGCCGGGGAAGACGAACACGGCCCCGCGGACGGCCTGGTGGCTGCTGCCCTGCACCGTGCCCCGGTCGACGCCGGCGTCGGCGACCGCGTCGAGGGCGGCCAGCAGTTCGTTCCGGTCGGTGCCGACCAGGACGGCCCGGTGGCTGAAGGCGGTCCGGTCGTGCGCGAGGGCCCGGGCGATTTCGGCGGCGCCGAGATCCCGGTGCGCCGCGAGGAATTCGCGCAAACGCACCGCCTGGGCGCGCAGCGCCTTGTCGCCGCGCCCGGACAGGACCCAGGCGAGGGATTCGGAACGATCCGAATCGTCCCTCTGAAGCGGCTTGTCCGGCTCGATCTCGACGGCCGATGCGGTGTCCTTCGGCCATGATCCGAGCACCAGATGACAGTTGGTTCCGCCCATTCCGACCGATGTCACACCGGCCACGAGAGGCCCGTCGGGCTGCGGCCACGGTCCTGTTTCGGTGGCGGCGGTGAGCCGGAGATCGGCGAAAGGAATCTGCGGATTCGGGGTCTCGTAGTTGAGGGTCGGGACGAGTTCCCGCTCGGCGAGGCAGAGGATCGTCTTGACAAGCCCCGCGATGCCCGAAGCGCCTTCGAGGTGGCCGATGTTCGTCTTGACGGATCCGAGCCTGAGGGGATTGTCCGAGGAGCGGGAGGAGGCGAAAACAGCGCCCAGAGCAGATGCTTCGATGGGGTCGCCGACCCGGGTGCCCGATCCGTGTATTTCTACGTACTGTGCTTGTTCCAGCGGTATTCGCGCATTATCCCAGGCATCGCGTATGACGCGTTCCTGTGCTTTTCCATTGGGGGTGGGAAGCGTGTCGCTCGCGCCGTCGCTGCCGACGGCCCCACCGTGCAGCACGCAGTGGATGCGATCCCCGTCGGCCAGGGCCCGGCTGAGGAGTTTCAGCGCCACCACGCCGCCGCCCTCGCCCCGGACGTAGCCGTTCGCCCGGGCGTCGAGTGCGTAACATCGCCCGTCGGGCGAGAGGCTGCCGAAGGCGGCCAGGGCGTGCGTGCTCTCCGGCGCGAGGTTGAGGTTGACGCCGCCGGCGAGGGCCACGACCGACTCCCCGCGGCGCAGGCTCTCGCAGGCCAGATGCGCCGCGACCAGCGCGGATGACTGTGCGGTGTCGACCACCATGCTGGGGCCCCGGAGCCCGAGGGCGTACGAGACCCGGTTGGCGATGATGCCCCGGTGCAGCCCGGTCACGGTGTGCGCGGAGGTCGCGTCGGGTCCGGCCGCGTGCGTGAGGGCCGTGTAGTCGTCGGCGATCGCGCCCATGAAGACGCCGGTTGCGGTGTCGGCGAGGGTGGCCGGAACGATGCCGGAGTCCTCGAGCGCCTCCCAGGCGAGTTCGAGGACGAGCCGCTGCTGCGGATCCATCGCGGCTGCTTCACGCGGGGAAATACCGAAGAACTCGGCATCGAACGTGTCGACCCTGGGCAGAAAACCACCGGGGCGCGGCGAGCCGTCGGCTAAGGAGGCAAGGTGTGCGCGATCCGCGGGCGGCGCGGCTATGGCGTCCCGGCCGTTCCTGAGAAGATCCCAGAATTCGGCGGGGTTCGCCCCGCCGGGAAAGCGGCAGGAAAGCCCGACGACGGCGACCGTCCGGTCGTCGATCCCACCGGGTACCTGCTGCGACGGTCCATCCTGGACCATCGGTAACCGCTTTTCCGCCGCACCGCCTGAAGGGCCTCGTACCGCGCTGTCTGATGGCGTTGCTGCCGCCTGGATTTGGGCATGGCGGATCATGGTTTTCTTGCTCCCCCCGTGAAGCACGATCAACGGCACGGCCGACTCGGCGGCCCAGCCTGAGTCAATCTCGATTTGGACCCTAGCATCGAGTCGGCGCGCCGTAAACCAATGGCAAGAGTGCGCGAGTTGGTCCAAGAATCAATATGCCGGTAAACGGGGGGACCGGCGTCGAGGGCCTATCTCGCGTAACCGCGCAGTTAACCACACGGAAACAGCGCGTACGTGTGAGCACGCGCTTTCTCGCTGCGGAAGGCTTATGCCGACGAAGAACAGCGGGCCTTCCGGCAGCCCATTCCTTCCGGCCCGGCTGCCTCACCCAGGTCGGTCGACGAGGGCGAGAATCGGCCGGGCCGAAGGTCCGGAAACCCTGGTTTCGAGACCACGGGAAGCCGGCGGAGCCTGCGTGTGCGGTGCACGCGGTCCACGGTCTGGTCGTGGACCGGTCACCGGGAGGCGGCCGGGACGTCTCTGTCGGCCGCCGGCTCGCCCGCGGCCTTCGCCGCCGGGTCCGCCTTGGTGAGGGTGCAGACGCCGTCCACGCACTGGCGCTCCAGCCGACCGCGCGAGATCGTCTGCGCCAGGCCGACCATCCAGCAGGTGGGGCAGCCGCGGAAGGCGATCAGGGCGAGCGGGGCCGCGAGCAGCGTGGCCGGCCCGGCGACGGGCACCATGGCGATCGAGCCGATGATCAGCCCGAAGCCGATGACGCCGCGCGCCAGATGGCGCGGGACGGACTTGCTGGCGAAGTTCATGTCGTTCGCCGGGGCCTTCGTGGTGACCCGGATCTGGTCGCCCTGTGCGGGCTTCACGATGTTCACGGTCGTGACTCTCCTCCGACGGGTGGTCGATGGCTCGATCAAGCCGCCTGGTCGGTGGCCTGTTCGGGTTGGTCGATCGCTTCCAGTGACTGACGCACCGTCGCACGGGCTCGGTGCAGCCGGGACTTCATCGCGGCGTTGCTCAGACCGAGGGAATGAGCGACGGTCCTGCCGGGCAGGCCCTGGATGTCCCGCATGATCAGGACCTGCCGCTGGTCGCGGGGCAGTGCGCCGACCGCGGCCGCGATCCGCTCCACTTCCAGCCTGTGCAGCACCGCTTCCTCGGCGGACGGTTCCGCGGACGCCTCCGGCTCGGCCGGCGGCTCGTCCTTGCGATGGACGAGGAACCGCACCTGCCGGAGGCATTCGTTGCGCACGATCCGGAACATCCAGGAGGCGAGCGCACCGGTGGCCCGCAGGGTGCCGATCTTCCGGTAGAGGATGATCAGCGCCTCCTGCGCGGCGTCCTCGGCGTCCTGGGGCGAGGCGCACAGCGACTTGGCGAACTTGCGCACATGAGGCTGCGATTCCATGACGACGGTGGTGAGCGACGTGACGTCGCCGTCCTGAGCAGCCTTGATCAGCCGCTCGTCCGGCCAGGAGAAACGTGGGTTCATGTGGCTACTCATACCCGGCGGGCGCCCCGTGCGCAGACACTCGTCAGCTTCGGCTCTTGTAGCGCCGCATGAGGTGCCAGCTGCACGCGCCCACGAGCAGGACTCCGATGACTACGAGGGCCGTGACCATTGTGTTCCTCCTGTTGCTCCGCCGGCGCGTTCGGCCGGTACACACATAAGAGACGGCGACCCCCCAAGAGGATTCAGCTCCGGCCGAAGTTTTTCCGCCGCGCACCGCTCGGGGCCGTCCAGAGGTGTCGTACCGGTCCGCGACGCCGGCGTCGGGCCAGGTCAGAGCCTGTGCCAGGGGCTCCGGGGGACTACCAGGAGGACTTGGTGACGCCGGGAAGGAAGCCCGCGTGCGCCTGCTGCCGGGTGCGGACCCGGGAGAGTCCGAACCTCCGCAGGTAGCCGCGGGGCCGGCCGTCGACGCCGTCGCGGTTGCGGACCCGGGTGGCGCTGGCGTCGCGCGGCTGCCGGTCCAGCTCCTCCCGCGCGGCCAGGCGCTGCTCCGCGGTCGACGACCGGTGGCGGAGGATCTCCGTCAACTCGGCCCGCCTCGCGGCGTACCGCTCGACGATCGCCTTGCGCTTCTCGTTCCGCGCGATCTTGCTCCGCTTCGCCATCAGACCTTCCCTCCGCGCGCCCGGATCCGGGCCACGGCGGCCTCGATGCCGATCGAGTCCACCGTCCTGATCGCCCTGGCGCTCAGGGTCAGCCGGACGGTGCGGCCCTCGCCGGGCAGCCGGTAGCGCTTGTGCTGGATGTTCGGGTCGAAGCGGCGCGAGGTGCGCCGGTGGGAGTGGGAGATCGCGTTGCCGAACCCGGGCTTGGCGCCGGTCAGCTGGCAGTGGGCGGACATGGGTGATACCTGCCTCTCTCTGTGGCCGTCGTCGGCCATCGCTTATTGGAAATGAAAACCGTTGCCATATACTAGCCTCATGGCACGCAACGAACTCCGCCCCGTCATCAAGCTGCGCTCCACCGCGGGCACCGGCTTCACCTACGTCACCCGCAAGAACCGGCGGAACGACCCCGACCGGCTGGTGCTGCGCAAGTACGACCCGATGGCCCGCCGTCACGTCGACTTCCGCGAAGAGCGCTGAGCACTCCCGCCCCCGGAGCCGCACGGAGCGGCTCCGGGGGCGGAAGCGCGGCACGGAAGAGCCCCACACGAAAGCCCCGCAGAAGAGCCGCACAGAAGAAAGGTCCTGCCATGAAGCCCGGCATCCACCCCGCCTACGGCCCCGTCGTCTTCCGCGACACCGCCTCCGGCTCCGCGTTCCTCACGCGCTCCACCCTCACCGGCGAGAAGACGATCGAGTGGGAGGACGGACAGACGTACCCGGTCGTCGACGTCGAGATCTCCTCGGTCAGCCACCCCTTCTACACGGGCACCGCCCGCGTGCTGGACACCGCCGGACGCGTCGAGCGCTTCGAGCGCCGCTACGGGGCCCGCTGATGACGCGGGATCCCCGGCTGCCCGTCGTGATCGTCGCCGGGCTCCACTCGGACGCCCGCAAGGAGGTCGTCGACCGCCTCCTGCGGGCCGTCCCCGGCAGCGTCGCACTCCATCACGACCTGACGGGCGCGCCGGACGGCACGGTGCGCCGCCTCGTCCGCGACGCGAGCGGACCCCTGTCCGATGACGGGACCCCCCTCGTCGACGACTGCGCGTGCTGCGCGCTGCGCGAGGACCTCGTACCGGAGCTGGAGCGGCTGGCCGGCGCCGGAACGACCCGGCTCGCCGTGGTCGAACTGTGGGACTCGGTCGAGCCGAAGACGATGGCCGAGGTCGTCGCCGCCCACGCCGGGGACCACCTCACCCTCACCAACGTGATCACGGCGGTGGATCCGGCTCTCGTGCTGCCGTATCTCGGCAACGGCGACGACCTCGCCGATGTCGGCCTGGCCGCCGCCCCCACCGACCGGCGCACCGTCGGCGACACCTTCGCCCGTCAGCTCGAGTACGCGCCCGTCCTCGCCCTCGTCGGCCGGGAGGAGGCGGACGACGAGGACCGTGCGCTGCTCGCCCAGTTGCACCCCACCGCCCGCCGGGTGGCGGCCGACTCGGGGGAGCTGGCCGAGGCCGCCTTCGCCGGCCCCGCCGGTTTCGACGTCGAGGCCGCCGCGGCGGCGCAGCACCCCGCGTGCGCGCTGCTGCCGCAGGACGCGGACGACGCCGGTGTCACGACGCTCGTCTGGCACCGCCGACGCCCCTTCCACCCCGAGCGCCTGTACGCGGCGCTGGAGGACCTGTGCTGCGCCGCAGCGCGCAGCCGGGGCCGGTTCTGGCTCGCCGACCGCCCCGACACCCTGCTGGCCTGGGACGCCGCGGGCGGTGCGCTCTGCGTCGAGAGCGCCGGCCCGTGGCTCGCCTCCCTGCCGGACGCCGCCTGGGAGTTGGTCCCGCCGATGCGCCGGGCCGCCGCCGCCCTCGACTGGCACCCCGAGCACGGCGACTGCTGCCAGCACCTCGTCTTCACCTCGCCGGGACTCGACCGCGACGGACTGGAACGGCTCCTCGAGTCCTGCCTGCTCACGGACGAGGAGTACGCGTCCGGGCCGGACGGCTGGAGGCACCTGCCCGCCGCGTTCGACGCGCTCCTCGACGCCGCCTGACCCACGAACCGCCCGACCCGGAAGGACACCCCCATGGCCCGCCGCCAGGAACCCCGCACGCCCCTGAAGTCCCGCCCCAACCCGCTGGACGCCGCGAAGATCACGTACATCGACTACAAGGACACCGACCTGCTGCGGACGTTCGTCTCGGACCGCGGCAAGATCCGCAGCCGCCGCGTCACCCGGGTCACCGCCCAGCAGCAGCGGCAGCTCGCCGCGGCCGTCAAGAACGCCCGGGAGATGGCGCTGCTGCCCTACGCCGGCCGGTGAGATCCGGGAGAGGGCTGCCCGCCGGTCCGGCTCGGGGAGCGCCCGCCGTCACGGTCCGTCAACCCTCTGCTCCATTCGGCAGGCGTCGTTCATGCCCAGCAGTGAGTGCCGTCCCCGACCGGATCAACCCCGGAGGCCGTGCGTGGTGCTCCGACCTGGGGGAACAGACACTCGCGGCATGAAATCCGATACTCAACGACGCCCGGCGCGCCCTCGGAGGCGTACCGGCGCCGTCGGGCTCGCGTACGCCGTGTCCCTCGTCGCGGTCCCCGCGCTCATGCTCGGCCCGAGCGCGTCCGTCGCGCTCGCGGCTCCCCTTCCCGGCGGACTGGGACCCTGTGTTCCCGGGGACTGCCCCGACGAGTTCCCCGAGATCGACAACGGCGACATCGCCGGACGCGACGACGCGATCAACATCTTCGTCGGGAACGACTTCCTCGTCCGGGGCCGGGCCGCCGAGGCCGAGGGACGGGTCGTGGTCCTGGACGACTTCGACCAGAACAAGGACGCGGCCGCCGGCGGCACGTACAACCTCGGCATCGTCGGCGTGGGATCCCGGGTCCCTCCGCCCGACGGGTCGGCCTTCCTCACCACCGGCGGAGGCGTCACCATCGCCGCGGGCCAGACCCTCGACACGAAGGGCGGCCTCCTGACGGAGCAGGGCATCGTCCGTCACGCGGGCCCGGTCTCGGGAACCGTGACCGGCACGCTGGTCGAGGACGCGAACGCCGTCGTGCCGTACGCCGGACTGCGCGACCAGCTCACCGCGGCCAGTCAGTGCTACGCCCGGGTCGACGGCCGGCCGAGGACGCCCACCGGCACGGCGGTGAACCAGGGCGGCCAGACGCTCTTCACCGGCGACGGGACCTCGCAACTCCAGGTGTTCAACGTCGACTTCGAGATGGAGGGGCCGAACGGTCAACAGGGGATCGTCTTCGCCGACATCCCCGACACGGCGACGGTCCTCGTCAACGTCCTGGGCGACCACGGCAAGATCACCACCTACAGCGGCGGCATCGACGACGACACCGACCCGCTCAACTCCTACCGCGAACGCCTGCTGTGGAACTTCCCCGACGCCACCACGGTGGACCTCGCCGGCACCGGGCAGTTCCAGGGCAGCTTCCTCATCGGCAACCAGACGTCGAGCACGACCGTCACCCTGCCCGGCATCAACGGCCGCTTCTTCACGACGGGTTCCCTCACCCACACCAGCGCGGCATCGGGCGGCGGCGGCCAGGAGTTCCACGCCTACCCGTTCAACGGCGACCTTCCGAACTGCGACGGGACCAACACGGTCACCGGCGAGGTGAGGGTCCTGAAGACGGACGAGGAGTCGGGCGCGGCGCTCGCGGGCGCGACCTTCCAGCTGTGGGAGGAGACGAACGGCGTGCCGGGTCTGCAGACGAGCGGATCGAACCCGGACACCACGCTCGGCGCGCCCTGCACGACGGGCGCGGACGGTCTCTGCGAGCGGACGGTGGAGCCGGGGACGTACTACTGGCAGGAGACGGACGCTCCCGACGGGTACGACCTGCCCTCCTCGGCCGTGTTCGGACCGCTGGTGCTGACGCCGGAGAACGCGGAGGACGGGGTTCAGGTCTCCGCCTCCAACACGCGCACGACGACGACCGGCGAGGTGCGGGTCCTGAAGACGGACGCGGCGTCCGGCGCGGCGCTCGCGGGCGCCACCTTCCAGCTGTGGGAGGAGACGAACGGCACCACCGGCCTGCAGACCTCAGGACCGAACCCCGACACCCAGCTGGGAGCCGCGTGCACGACGGGCGCGGACGGTCTGTGTGAGCGGACGGTGGAGACGGGGACGTACTACTGGCAGGAGACGGACGCTCCCGACGGGTACGACCTGCCGTCGCCGGCCGTGTTCGGACCGCTCGTGCTGACCGAGGCGAACGCCGCCGCGGGCGTGTCCGTCACCGCGGCCAACAGCCGCACACCGGTCACGCCCGGCACCGGCTCGGTCCGGCTGCTCAAGGCAGACGCGGACAGCGGCCTCCCGCTGAGGGGCGCGACCTTCGAGCTGTGGGAGGAGACCAACGGGCGAAGCGGCCTGCAGACGGGCGGCACCGGCCCCGACACCCGCGTCGGGACGCCGTGCACCACCGACGTGGCCGGGCTCTGCTCCTTCGGCGAACTCGAGAACGGCTCCTACTACCTGAGGGAGACCGCCGTCCCGGACGGCTACGTCCTGCCCGCCGACCCGGTCACAGGCCCCTACGTCATCGACGACGACCGGAAGGCCGTGGTGGCCCGGCTGGACAACAGCCGAGCCGACGACCACTGCGAGGACGGGGGCTACGGCGACGAGGGATACGGAGATGAGGGGTACGGCGACGAGGGCTACGGAGACCAGGGGTACGGCGACTCGGGCTACGGCTCGTGCCTCCGCGGCATCAGCCGCACCGGCATCGCCTGATCACCGCCCATCACCGCCCATGACCGCTGATCACCGCTGATCACGGGCCGGACAACGACGAGGCGCGCCCACCGTCCCGAGTGAC
>NZ_JBHTSA010000149.1:0-8741 GCF_042795405.1 Streptomyces sp. NPDC056480
GCCCCGGTTCGGGAAGGGGCGGGGTGGGGAGGAAGCCCCGCGCGGCGGCCCCGCCGACGGGCGGTCGGGGACCACTCCGGCGGTCGGAGGCCGCCGCAGCGCCCCGAAGCCCGTTCGGCCACCGAGGGCCGAACGGTGCGGGGGGCGCGGTGAAGACTCAGATGCGGTCGAGGACCCGCGTCAGCAGCTCACCCATCCGCGCCGCGGAGTCGCGGCCCGCCTGCAGTACTTCCTCGTGGTTCAGCGGCTCGCCCGAGAGCCCCGCCGCCAGGTTGGTGACCAGCGAGATGCCGAGGACCTCGGCACCCGCCTCGCGGGCGGCGATGGCCTCGAGGACGGTGGACATGCCGACCAGGTCGCCACCGAGCACGCGGACCATGTTGATCTCGGCCGGGGTCTCGTAGTGCGGGCCGGGGAACTGCACGTAGACGCCCTCTTCGAGGGTCTCGTCGACCTCCTTGCACAGCGCGCGCAGCCGCGGCGAGTACAGGTCGGTGAGGTCGACGAAGTTCGCGCCGACGATCGGCGAGGCGGCCGTCAGGTTGAGGTGGTCGCTGATGAGCACCGGCTGGCCGGGGCGCATGCCCTCGCGCAGGCCGCCGCAGCCGTTGGTCAGGATGATCGTCTTGCAGCCGGCGGCGACGGCGGTGCGGACGCCGTGCGCGACGGAGGCGACGCCGCGGCCCTCGTAGAAGTGGGTGCGGCCGAGGAAGACCAGGGCGCGCTTCTCGCCGATCTTGTACGAGCGGACCTTTCCGCCGTGGCCCTCGACGGCGGGCGGCGGGAAGCCGGGCAGGTCGGTCACCGGGAACTCGGCCTCGGGGGCACCGAGGGCGTCGACGGCGGGCGCCCAGCCCGAGCCCATGACCAGGGCGACGTCGTGGTTCTCGACTCCGGTCAGCTCGCGAAGACGTGCGGCAGCGGCCTCGGCGGCCTCGTACGGGGTGGCAGTTGCGTTCACTGACTCTCTCGCCTCGGGGAGGGGGGTCCGAGGCTGGCCCCGGACGGATTTGATACGCGCAGAAGCGTAGCCGGAGTTTGCCTACGCGCGTAGATGACGATGCCGACGGACATGCGATCGTTGTCTTGTCGTTTCCGACGAATGGCACAGGGGAGGAGTCACCTTCGTCCCTCGGCGGTTCCCACACCCCCGGACCGACTTCGCGACGGCCTCAGCAGGGACGCTTGCGCAACTCCATCACGTAGTCGTGCGGCGCGCCCGCCGACTCCGCCGCGTCGGCGACCTCGCCCAGGTACCGCGCCGACGGCAGCCCGCCCTCGTACGCGTTGAGGACGTACACCCAGGCCGGCTCCTCGCCGTCCAGGGTGTGCACCCGGACCCGCATCCGGCGGTAGATGTCGAGCCCGACGCCCTCCCAGCGGTCCATGGACTCCTCGTCCATCGGCGCGACGTCGTACAGCGCCACGAAGACCTGGGAGCGCGGGGCCTCCACGATCGTGGCCAGCGCGCCGTCCCAGCCCATCTGCTCGCCGCCGAAGGTGAGCCGCCAGCCGTTGAGCCAGCCGGTACCGCGCAGTGGGGAGTGCGGTGCGCGGCGGCTCATCAGCCGCGCGTCGAGGTTGCCGGCGAAAGCGGCGTAGAGCGACATGGGACCGAGGGTACGGGAGGGGGCGGGGTGTCCGGAGAACTCCGAGGTGGAGGCTCCGCCGTACGCCCACGGGGCACGCGCACCCCTTCGGAGGCCCCGGCGTGAGGCCGCGCCGGGCGTGCGGGAGAATGGGGTACGCACTTGAAGCGTGCGGGACAATGGCGTACGCACTGCATCCCAGCGGGGGGACCCCCCGGCAGAACGAGAGCGCGAGGCGTAGATCCCAGTGACCCGGATCGTGATCATCGGCGGCGGACCCGGCGGATACGAGGCGGCCCTGGTGGGCGCCCAACTCGGCGCGGAGGTGACCGTCGTGGACTGCGACGGCCTCGGCGGCGCGTCCGTCCTGACCGACTGCGTCCCCTCCAAGACCCTGATCGCCACCGCCGAGGTGATGACCACCTTCGACTCCTCGTACGAGGAGCTCGGCATCATCGTCGCGGACGACACCCCGCACGTGGAGCAGGCCGCCCGTGTCGTGGGCGTGGACCTCGGCAAGGTCAACCGGCGGGTGAAGCGCCTCGCGCTCGCCCAGTCTCACGACATCACCGCCTCCGTCACCCGGGCCGGCGCCCGGGTGCTGCGCGGCCGCGGCCGGCTCTCCGGCCGGCAGGCGATGGACGGCTCCCGCCAGGTGGTCGTCACGGCCGCCGACGGCACGGAGGAGACGCTGACCGCGGACGCCGTGCTGATCGCGACCGGCGGCCACCCGCGCGAGGTGCCGGACGCCAAGCCGGACGGCGAGCGCATCCTGAACTGGACGCAGGTCTACGACCTCAAGGAGCTCCCGGAGGAGCTCATCGTGGTCGGTTCCGGTGTGACGGGTGCCGAGTTCGCCGGCGCCTACCAGGCCCTCGGCTCCCGGGTCACCCTGGTCTCCTCCCGCGACCGCGTGCTGCCCGGCGAGGACCCGGACGCCGCCGCCGTCCTCGAGGACGTGTTCCGCCGCCGCGGCATGAACGTCATGGCCCGCTCCCGCGCCGAGTCCGCCAAGCGGGTCGGCGACCGGGTCGAGGTCACCCTCGCGGACGGCCGGGTCATCTCCGGCACGCACTGTCTGATGGCGGTCGGCGCGATCCCGAATTCGGCCGGAATGGGTCTGGAGGAGGCGGGCGTCAAACTGAAGGACTCCGGTCACATCTGGACCGACAAGGTCTCCCGTACGACCGCCCCCGGCGTGTACGCGGCGGGTGACGTGACCGGTGTCTTCGCGCTCGCCTCGGTGGCCGCGATGCAGGGCCGCATCGCGATGTACCACTTCCTCGGCGACGCGGTGGCCCCGCTCAACCTGAAGACGGTCTCGTCGAACGTCTTCACCGACCCCGAGATCGCCACCGTCGGCTACACGCAGGCCGACGTGGACGCGGGCAAGATCGACGCCAAGGTCGTCAAGCTGCCGCTGCTGCGCAACCCGCGCGCCAAGATGCAGGGCATCCGGGACGGCTTCGTCAAGATCTTCTGCCGTCCCGGCACCGGGATCGTGGTCGGCGGCTGCGTCGTGGCGCCGAAGGCGAGCGAACTGATCCATCCGATCTCGATCGCGGTCGACAACAATCTGACCGTCGAACAGATCGCAAATGCTTTCACGGTGTACCCCTCCCTGTCGGGTTCGATCGCGGAAGTGGCACGGCAGTTGCACACCCGGAAGTCCGCGGGCGAGGTCTGACACTCCTCCGGGCGGTCGCCCGGCGCACGGCTCCCGCCTGCGGGAACGGTTCGCCGACTCGGACAACCCCCGGCAAGGCGGGGCATAGCCCTGGCGTACGACGGATCAACGACGGGGTCTCCCATACCACTTGGAGGCCCCGTCTGTGTGCATCTTCTGCAATTCGGCGCATAGTGCTGAAAACTATCGGCCGGTCACGTTACTGTCAGTTTCGTGTTCGCTGCAGAACGTCGCCAGTTGATCCTCGAAATGGTGCGAGCCAATGGGGCCGTGTCGCTCCGCGAGCTCGCCCGCGTCGTCCAGACCTCTGAGGTGACCGTACGGAGAGACGTACGGGCCCTCGAGGCAGAAGGACTCCTCGACCGCCGGCACGGCGGTGCGGTGTTGCCGGGCGGATTCACGCGAGAATCCGGCTTCCCGCAGAAATCCCATCTCGCGACCGCGGAGAAGACGGCCATCGCCGACGTCGCCGCGAGCCTCGTCGAAGAAGGCGAGGCCATCGTCGTCGGCGCCGGGACGACCACGCAGGAGCTGGCCCGCCGGCTCGCCCGCGTGCCCGGTCTGACCGTGGTCACCAACTCGCTCCTGGTCGCCCAGGCCCTCGCCCACGCCAACCGGGTCGAGGTCGTGATGACCGGCGGCACCCTGCGCGGCTCCAACTACGCCCTGGTGGGCAGCGGTGCCGAGCAGTCGCTCCAGGGGCTCCGGGTCTCCCGCGCCTTCCTCTCCGGCAGCGGGCTCACCGCCGAGCGCGGCCTCTCCACGTCCAACATGCTCTCCGCGAGCGTGGACCGGGCGCTGGTCCAGGCGGCGGCTGAGGTCGTGGTCCTCGCCGACCACACCAAGCTCGGCTCCGACACCATGTTCCAGACGGTGCCCACGGACGTCATCACCCGCCTGGTGACCGACGAGCCGCCCGCCCACGACGACCGGGCCGCCACCGAGCTCCAGGCCCTCGCCGACCAGGGTGTGCAGATCGCCGTCGCGGGAACGGGCGCCGCGGGCGGCCCCGCCGGCGGTGACCAGGTCCCCCCCGGCGCCCGGCCCCGCCGTGACATGCCGCTCCCGGTGCAGCGCGGCCGGATGGCGGCAGGTCAGTTCCGGGGACCGGGCGGAGGGATGGCCGCCGAGACGCTGGAGCGCACGGCGCGGGTCGCCGACATGCGGCGCCGCTGAGCCGGGGGGCCCTCCCCCAGGGGTCCCGCGCTCCGCCGCCGAACCTTCCCTGCCGCAAGGACGGTTGTCACCCGGTCCTGCTCAGTCCTTGATGCCCCGAAGCGTCAGCGCGAGCAGGCGGTCCGCCAACTCCGCGTCCTCCGGGCACTGTTCCGCCGCCAGCGCGATCGCGTTGGTCAGCTGCATCAGATCGCCGATCGACACGTCGGCGCGCACCTGACCCGCCTCCCTGGCGCGCCCGAGCAGCCGCTCGCCCGCCGCGCGCAGCGGCTCGCTGCACTGGGCGAGCGCCGAACTCCGGTCGTACGACGCGGACATCAGCGCGTGCGCGAGCCCCCGGTACTCGCCCGCGTGGGCGATCAGCGCCCGCAGCCACTCCACGAGCGCCCGGCACGGCTCCTCGGCCTCGGCCAGCTCTCCCGAGCGGTGCAGGAGCTCCGCGAGAGCCTCCTGGAAGACCGAGCTGAGCAGCTCGCCCCGGGTGGGGAAGTGCCGGTAGAGGGTGCCGATGCCCACGCCCGCGCGACGCGCGATCTCCTCGAGGGGCGCGTCGGCGCCCTGTTCGGCGAAGGTGGCGCGGGCTTCGGTGAGCAGCCGCTCGTGATTGCGTCGTGCGTCGGCTCGCATGGCTGGTGGATCGCCCTCCCCTCGACGAAGGGCCCGCAGGCGAGTGCCTGCGGGCCCTTCGTACCGTACTCGGTGACCGTGGCCGGTCCCGGTGCCGTCGGTCAGTCCTTGATGTCGCAGATCGCGGCGCCGGAGGTGATCGACGCGCCGACCTCGGCGTTCAGGCCCTTGACGGTGCCGGAGCGGTGCGCGTTGAGCGGCTGCTCCATCTTCATGGCCTCCAGGACGACGATCAGGTCGCCCTCCTTGACCTCCTGGCCCTCCTCGACCGCGACCTTCACGATCGTGCCCTGCATCGGGGAGGCGAGGGTGTCGCCGGAGGCGGCGGGGCCGGACTTCTTGGCCGCGCGGCGCTTCGGCTTCGCACCGGCCGCGAGACCCGTGCGGGCCAGCGTCATGCCGAGCGAGGAGGGCAGCGAGACCTCGAGGCGCTTGCCGCCGACCTCGACCACGATCGTCTCGCGGCCGGACTCGTCCTCGTCGGCGTCGGCGCCGGCCGGGGCGAACGGCTTGATCTCGTTGACGAACTCCGTCTCGATCCACCGGGTGTGGACACGGAACGGGTCGGACGTGAACGCGGGGTCCACCACGACGGCCTGGTGGAACGGGATGGCGGTGGCCATGCCCTCCACCTTGAACTCGGCGAGCGCACGCGCGGCGCGCTGCAGGGCCTGCTCACGGGTGGCGCCGGTCACGATCAGCTTGGCCAGGAGCGAGTCCCAGGCCGGGCCGATGACGCTGCCGGACTCCACGCCCGCGTCCAGGCGGACACCGGGGCCGGTCGGCGCGTCGAAGAGGGTGACGGTGCCGGGTGCGGGCAGGAAGCCGCGGCCCGGGTCCTCGCCGTTGATGCGGAACTCGAAGGAGTGACCCCTTATGGCCGGGTCGCCGTAGCCCAGCTCCTCGCCGTCGGCGATCCGGAACATCTCCCGGACCAGGTCGATGCCCGCGACCTCCTCGGTCACCGGGTGCTCGACCTGCAGACGGGTGTTGACCTCCAGGAAGGAGATCGTGCCGTCGGTGCCGACGAGGAACTCGACCGTGCCGGCGCCGACGTAGCCGGCCTCCTTCAGGATCGCCTTCGACGCCGCGTACAGCTCGGCGTTCTGCGCCTCGGTGAGGAACGGCGCGGGGGCCTCCTCGACGAGCTTCTGGTGCCGGCGCTGGAGCGAGCAGTCACGCGTGGAGACCACGACCACGTTGCCGTGGGAGTCGGCCAGGCACTGCGTCTCCACGTGCCGCGGCTTGTCCAGGTAGCGCTCCACGAAGCACTCGCCCCGGCCGAACGCGGCGACGGCCTCGCGGACGGCGGAGTCGTACAGCTCGGGGACCTCTTCCAGCGTCCGGGCGACCTTCAGACCGCGACCGCCACCACCGAAGGCGGCCTTGATCGCGATCGGCAGTCCGTGCTGCTCGGCGAACGCGACGACCTCGTCGGCGCCGGAGACCGGGTCGGGCGTACCGGCGACGAGCGGGGCTCCGGCGCGCTGCGCGATGTGACGAGCCGCCACCTTGTCGCCCAGGTCGCGGATCGCCTGCGGCGGCGGGCCGATCCAGGTCAGACCGGCGTCCAGGACGGCCTGCGCGAACTCCGCGTTCTCGGAGAGGAACCCGTAGCCGGGGTGGATCGCGTCCGCACCCGAGTCCTTCGCGGCCTGCAACACCTTCGCCATGTCCAGATAACTGGTCGCCGGAGTGTCACCGCCCAGAGCGAACGCCTCGTCAGCCGCCCGGACATGCAGGGCATCCCGGTCCGGCTCGGCGTACACGGCCACGCTGCCGATACCCGCGTCCCGGCACGCCCGGGCCACACGGACAGCGATTTCGCCACGGTTGGCGATGAGCACCTTGCGCACGATGGCTCCCTCCTTGAAACAAGCTGAGTTTAGGGACTGCCGACACGGCCTTTCGACCCGTCCCCAGTGGTGAGCTTGCCCACACGGAGCGTGACCCCGGGCCTGCTCGGGTCGTGAATTCCCTTGTCGCACCACGGTACGCAGGGTTCCTTTACGGCACAGTAGCTCCGAGGTGTGGCGCAGGTCTCTGTTCGTGCGGCCAGTCGCCATTCGGGTTTCTTTGTCGAGTCCCTACGAATGGCCCAACGATTCTTTGCCCTGCCGTCCGCCGTCGCCGGTCGTGCGCACACTCTTGTCCAGGGGTTTACCGGCCAGTAGCCTTCGCGCTGTCGATCGTACTGTCGGTAACAGTCGTATCCAGGGGGTGGCCGAGGTGGCCCGCAGACCGATAGCTCTCGTGACGGCGGCGGTGCTGTTCCTCGAAGCGCCCGGGATCGTCGCGATCAACGCGGTGATGGCTCGCTTCGTCAAAATCCAGACGATGTCCCTCGACGGCATGGACCCCGACGCGATGTACACGGGCACCTGGGCGCTCGGCATCGCCTCCGGCTTCGCGCTCGCCCTGTGCGGCCTCGTCGCCCTCGTCGCCGGCATCCGCGACCGCAGGCCCGGGCGCGCCGGCCGAGGCCTGCTCATCGGCTGCGCGGTCGTGCACGGCATCCTCGGCGCGGTCACCGTCGGCCTGATCGGCTGGGGTGCCTTCGCCTTCATGATGCTCGTACTCGGCCTGATCGTTCTCACCCTCGTGGCGTACGGGAAGGGGTACGAGAAGGACGCCGAACCCCGCGAAGGCGCACCGGCGCCCGCGTAGGGGCATCGGCGCCCGCGCAGGGGTAGGCGCACCCGCGGAGGGGGACCGGCGCGCCCGCGGAGGCGCACCGGCGCGCCCGCGCGACGGCCCGTCAGGCCCAGAGGTCGGTGATCTGCACGCCCAGCTTCCCGAGCAGCGTGCGCAGCAGCGGCAGCGACAGGCCGATCACATTGCCCGGGTCGCCGTCGATGCCGTCGATGAACGGCGCGGAGCGCCCGTCCAGGGTGAAGGCGCCCGCCACGTGCAGCGGTTCGCCGCTCGCCACGTACGCCGCGATCTCGGCGTCCGTCGGCTCGCCGAAGCGGACCACGGTGGAGGCCGTCGCCGACTCGTAGCGCTTGGCGGCCGTGTCGTACACGCAGTGACCCGTCTGGAGGATGCCGACCCGGCCGCGCATCGCCTTCCAGCGGGCGGTGGCCTCCTCCGCGTCCGCCGGCTTGCCGAGGGCCTGCTTGTCGAGCTCGAGGACCGAGTCGCAGCCGATGACCAGTGCGCCGAACGCCTCGGGGCGGGCGGCGACATGGGCGGCCTTCGCCTCCGCGAGGGCGAGCGCGAGCTCGGCGGGCGTCGGGGCGTGCATCTTGTCCTCGTCGACGCCGCTCACGATCACCTCGGGGGCGAGCCCGGCCTGACGGAGCAGGTTGAGGCGGGCGGGGGAGGCGGAGGCGAGCACGACACGGCGCGGATCAGCAGTCATGGGGGCAGCGTAGCCAGTCCCGGGCTCAGCGGGCGCTGACCACGAACATCGCCACCACCATCGCCAGGGCCAGCAGCACGCCCGCGCGACGGAGCTTCGCCTGCATGTCGCGCATGAACTTCGGCGGCTGATTCTTCGGGTCGGACCACAGCATGCCTCCGATCCTGGGGGCGGGACGGGCGGGGGGGCCGCGGGCAGGTCAAGCACCAGCCCCCCGCGCCCCGCGGCCTAAACGCGCCCCCCCCCCACCACACCCCCCCGCGGGCCGGACATAAGAAAAAAAAACACCCCCCCCAAC
>NZ_JBHTSA010000149.1:8751-17766 GCF_042795405.1 Streptomyces sp. NPDC056480
GTGGGTGTGTGGGTTTTTTTTTTTTATGATCCCCCCTCGTTGGGGCGTCGGGGGGGGGGGGGGGGGGGGGGGCGCCTGAGTACGGATACTCAGGCGCCCCGGTGCCGAGGGACTATTCGCGGGCGAACGGAAGACCGCCCCCGGGCTAGGGGGGTGTCTTGCCGATCATGCCGGGCTCGCGGGGCCTGATCGACAGGACACCCCCTACGCCCGGATGAACACCCCGTCCCGCGCCGCCGCGAGCGCCGCCGTGACCGCCCGTTCCGCCACGTCCGCCGTGACCTCCTCGCGGGTGACCGCAAAGCGGTAGTAGAGCGGCGCGGAGACGGCGCGGAGCAGCTCGGTCGGGTCCGTCTCCGCGGGGATCTCGCCGCGGGCCGCGCCCTTGGCGACGACGGGGGCCCATTCGCCGAGCCGGGTCCGGTAGAAGTCGGCGAGGGCGCGGGCGCAGTCCTCGTCGCAGGCGGCCGCCGCGATGACCGCGCGGAAGACGGCGCCCATCCGCGGGTCGGTGAGGGTGGCGCGGACGAGTTCGGCGTTGGTCCGCAGGTCGCCAGCGAGGCTGCCGGTGTCGGAGGCGGGCAGGGACTGCTCGGCCATGTCGTGCAGGAGGTCGGTGACCAGGCCGACGGGGGAGCCCCAGCGGCGGTAGACGGTGGTCTTGCCGACGCCCGCGGTCGCGGCGATCCGGTCCATGTTCAGGGCGTGGAAGCCGGTGTCGGCGAGCGCGTCCTGGGTGGCGTCGAGGACGGCCCTGCGGACCTTCGCGGTGCGGCCACCGGGGCGCAGGGTGCCGGGCGAGGCCGGCTGGCTCTCAGTCAAATGGGTCTCCTGTTCCATTAACGCCATCGACTCTGCTACGGTACGGGACATCTTAACGGAACCCGTCTCCCATTAAGGGGTCGTACGCATGGTTGCCCTGGATCACCCCCAGCCCGTCGAACAGCCCGCGGCCCCCGCCGCCGGGCCGGCGGACGCCCGTATGACCGGACGGATGCGGCTCGTCCTCGTCGTCCTCCTCCTCGCCCAGTTCATGCTCGCCGTCGACTTCTCGATCCTGAACGTCGCACTGCCCGTCATCGGTCAGGGACTCGGCTTCAGCCTCGGCGGCCTCCAGTGGATCGCCACCGCCTTCGCCCTCGCGGCGGCCGGATTCACCCTGCTCTTCGGGCGCGTCGCCGACCTCGTCGGCCGCCGCCGGCTCTTCCTCGGCGGCATGGCACTCCTCGGCGTCTCCTCCCTCGTCGGCGGCCTCGCCACCGGCCCCGAGATGCTGATGGCCGCCCGCGTCGCCCAGGGCCTCGCCACCGCCGCCGTCACCCCCGCGGGGCTCTCCCTGCTCACCGCCTCCTTCCCCGAGGGCCCGCTGCGCGCCCGCGCGCTCGGACTCAACGGCGCCCTCATGTCCGCGGGCTTCACCACCGGCGCGATCCTCGGCGGCGTCCTCACCGACCTGCTCTCCTGGCGCTGGGCGTTCCTCGTCAACGTGCCGGTGGCCCTCGCCGTCCTCCTCGTCGCCCCCGCGGTCCTCACCGAGAGCCGCCCGGCCGTCCGCCCCCGCCTCGACGTGCCCGGCGCGATCACCGTCACCGGCGGACTCCTCGCCCTCGTCTACGGCCTGACCGTCAGCGGCGAACACGGCTGGACCGACCCGACCGCCCTCATCTCCCTCGCCGCCGGCGCCGCGCTCCTGGTCGCCTTCGTCCTCGTCGAACGCCGGGCCGCCGCCCCCCTCGTCCCGATCCACATCCTCAAGCGCCGCACCGTCGTCTGGGGCAACCTCGCCGGACTCGTCGCCTTCGTCACCGAGACCTCACTGGTCTTCCTGATGACGCTCTACCTCCAGGACGTCCTCGACTTCTCCCCGCTCGCCGCCGGCCTCTCCTTCGGCGTCCTCGGCGCGGGCACGGTCCTCGGCGGGGTGTTCGCCTCCCGCTTCATCAGCCGCTTCGGCGCCCGCACGGCCCTGGTCTCCGGCGGCATCCTCCAGGCCGTCGCGACCCTCTCCCTGTACGGACTCGGCGAGGGCCCGGGGAGCCTCTGGCTGCTCCTCGCGGCGACCTTCGCCGGCGGCATCGGCAACATGCTCGCCATCGTCGGCTTCATGGTCACCGCCACCTCCGGCATCCCCGACCACGAGCAGGGCACCGCGACCGGGCTCGCGACCATGACCCAGCAGATCGGCATCACCATGGGCACGCCGATCATGAGCGCCGTCGTCGTCACCGCACCCGTGCTCCTCGACGGCATCGGCCTCGCGGTCCTCGTGAACGCGGCGATCGTCGCCGCCGGAGCCGTCCTGGCCGGCCTCTTCCTGCGCCGCACGTGACGCGTGGCCGGGACGGCACACCAGCAGGACGTGAGAAGGGCCGGACCCCCACGGGGGGAGTCCGGCCCTTCTCACCGTTCCACGACCGGCTACACCGGCCAGTACGACCGCGCCCAGGCCCGCGGGCCCGGCCGGTGGCGCACCGACTGCGCGATCCGGGACGGGTCCGACCAGCCCTCCGGCACCGCGGGGCCGCCGCCCCCGGCGGACGCCGCCGCCGTCGCCGCGGCCCGCGCCTGAACCACCGCCAGTGCGGCGGCCAACTCCTCCGGGGTCGGGTTTCCTCGTACGACCTTGATCATGTCGACTCCTTGAAGGGTCAGGTCCGGGGAGGCCTAGAGCGGGATGTTGCCGTGCTTCTTCGGAGGCAGGGATTCCCGCTTCGTCCGCAGCTGACGCAGCCCCTTCACGATCTGCGGGCGCGTGTCCGACGGCATGACCACACCGTCGATGTACCCGCGCTCGGCCGCCGTGTACGGGTTGAGCAGGGCGTCCTCGTACTCCCGCATCAGCCGCGCCCGCTCCGCCTCCTGATCCTCCGCCTCGGCGATCGTCCTGCGGTGCAGGATGTTGACCGCGCCCTGCGCGCCCATGACCGCGATCTGCGCCGTCGGCCACGCCAGGTTCAGGTCCGCGCCCAGGTGCTTGGAGCCCATCACGTCGTACGCGCCGCCGAAGGCCTTCCGCGTGATCACCGTGATCAGCGGCACCGTGGCCTCCGCGTACGCGTAGATCAGCTTCGCGCCGCGCCGGATGATGCCGCCGTACTCCTGGTCCACGCCCGGCAGGAAGCCCGGCACGTCCACGAACGTGAGCACCGGGATGTTGAACGCGTCGCAGGTGCGGACGAACCGCGCCGCCTTCTCGGACGCGTCGATGTCCAGGCACCCCGCGAACTGCATCGGCTGGTTCGCGACCACACCCACCGGGAAACCCTCGACCCGGCCGAAGCCGGTCAGGATGTTCGGCGCGAACAGCGACTGCGTCTCCAGGAACTCACCGTCGTCGAGGACGTGCTCGATGACCCGGTGCATGTCGTACGGCTGGTTCGCCGAGTCCGGGATCAGCGTGTCCAGCTCCCGGTCCTCGTCCGTCACCTCGGTCTCCGCGACCTCGGGGAACGTCGGCGGCTCCGACAGGTTGTTCGACGGAAGGTAGGACAGCAGGGACTTCACGTACTCGATGGCGTCCTTCTCGTCCCCCGCCATGTGGTGCGCCACGCCCGAGGTCGCGTTGTGCGTCCGGGCACCGCCCAGCTCCTCGAAGCCCACGTCCTCACCGGTCACCGTCTTGATGACATCGGGACCCGTGATGAACATGTGCGAGGTCTGGTCCACCATCACCGTGAAGTCGGTGATCGCCGGGGAGTACACCGCGCCGCCCGCGCACGGACCGACGACCAGCGAGATCTGCGGGATCACCCCCGAGGCGTGGGTGTTGCGGCGGAAGATCTCGCCGTACATGCCGAGCGCGCTCACACCCTCCTGGATGCGCGCGCCGCCGGAGTCGTTGATGCCGATGACGGGGCAGCCCGTCTTCAGCGCGAAGTCCATCACCTTGATGATCTTCTGGCCGTACGTCTCGCCCAGCGCCCCGCCGAAGACCGTGAAGTCCTGCGAGAACACGGCCACCGGGCGCCCGTCCACCGTGCCGTAGCCGGTGACGACACCGTCTCCGTACGGACGGTTCTTCTCCAGACCGAAGTTGGTCGACCGGTGCCGGGCCAGCTCGTCCAGCTCGACGAACGACCCCTCGTCGAGGAGCAGCGCGATCCGTTCGCGCGCGGTCAGCTTGCCCTTTGCGTGCTGCTTCTCCACCGCACGCGCCGAGCCGGCATGAGTGGCCTCGTCGATACGGCGCTTGAGGTCCGCGATCTTGCCTGCGGTCGTGTGAATGTCAATCTCGTACTGCTCTGCCGGCTCGGACATCGGGATGCGGCTCCCTGCCTGGTCACGGGGGGTTCGTTGACTACGAATGGGCTACTGCTCAGCTACTGAGCCGTAGCGTATCGACGCCGATACGGTTCGGCACTGCGGTCTTTGCCACACCTAGTCTGGCTTGCATGACGTCCTCCCAAGGCTCCGGCGGACCCTGGTCCGACCTCGACCGGCCCCCGCTGAACGCCCCCGCACTGCGCCGCGCCCTCGTCCTTCCCGACGGCCTGTGGACCTCGCTCGACGTGGTCACGAGCACCGGATCCACCAACAGCGACCTCGCCGCCCGCGCCGACGAGCTGCCCGAGGGCGCCGTACTCGTCGCCGAGGAGCAGACCTCCGGCCGAGGCCGCCTCGACCGCAGCTGGACGGCGCCCGCCCGCTCCGGGCTCTTCCTCTCCGTCCTCCTCAAGCCGGAGGTACCGGTCCACCGCTGGGGCTGGCTCCCGCTGCTCACCGGCGTCGCCGCCGCGACCGGCCTCGCGAAGTCCGCCGGAGTCGACATGTCCCTCAAGTGGCCCAACGACCTGCTGGTTTCCGTCGGAGGCGAGGAGCGCAAGACCGGCGGCATCCTCGCCGAGCGCGCCGGAGCGGACGGCATCGTCGTCGGCCTCGGCATCAACGTCACCCTCCGTGAGGACGAACTCCCCGTCCCGGCGGCCGGATCGCTGCTCCTCGCCGGCGCCGTCTCCACCGACCGCGACACCCTCCTGCGCGCCGTCCTGCGCTCCCTCGCCGAGTGGTACGGCGACTGGGTACGGGCCGACGGCGACCCCGCCGCATCCGGCCTCCAGGCGGCCTACACGGCCGACTGCGCGACCCTCGGCCGCCGCGTCAGGGCCGAGTTGCCGGGCGAGCGGATGCTGGAGGGCGAAGCGGTAGCCCTGGACGGCGACGGCCGCCTGGTGGTCGCGACAGAGGGCGGCGGCCAGGAAGCGGTGGGCGCGGGCGACATCGTCCACCTGCGGACGTAGGCGGGCTGACGCCCGCTACCTCGGTGTGGGCAATCGATCCGCTTGGGGGTCCCCCCTGGACGTAGTCCTCGGGGGAGGAACGGGTGGGCACACCACACACACGCGCGGCGCCCTCCAGATGCGTCGACCCCGGGGCCCCGCGTCCGAGGGGCCGCGTACGACCGGAGGGCCCGCACGACAGGTCCAGGAACACAGGCGGCAGCCGTTAAGGCGTGAGCCAAGCCACAGCTGTCGTATCGTGGACCGCGATCCAGGGCGACAGATCGGCAGGGCAAGTGGGCAGGGAACGGGCAGGAGGCGGCCGGTGACCGTCGACGACGAGAACGAGGGCGGCGCGCCCGAGCCTCCCGCGTACCCCACCCCCCATCACGAGGTCGACCACACGGCCGAGCCGAGCGACGATCCGCTCGCCATCCGCCTCGAACAGCTCATCCTCGGCGCGGACCGCCGCTACACCCCGTTCCAGGCCGCCCGCACGGCCGGCGTCTCCATGGAACTCGCCTCCCGCTTCTGGCGCGCCATGGGCTTCGCCGACATCGGCCAGGCCAAGGCGCTCACCGAGGCCGACGTCCTCGCCCTGCGCCGACTGGCGGGTCTCGTCGAGGCCGGACTGCTCAGCGAGCCGATGGCCGTACAGGTCGCCCGTTCCACCGGACAGACCACCGCACGGCTCGCCGAGTGGCAGATCGACTCCTTCCTGGAAGGCCTCACCGAGCCGCCCGAGCCCGGCATGACCCGGACCGAGGTCACGTATCCGCTGGTCGAGCTGCTCCTGCCCGAGCTGGAGGAGTTCCTCATCTACGTCTGGCGGCGGCAGCTCGCCGCCGCCACCGGCCGGGTGCTCGTGCAGGCCGCCGACGACGAGGAGATGGTCGACCGGCGGCTCGCGGTCGGCTTCGCGGACCTGGTCGGCTTCACGCGGCTCACCCGCCGCCTGGAGGAGGAGGAGCTCGGCGAGCTCGTCGAGGCCTTCGAGACGACCTGCGCCGACCTGGTCGCCGCGCACGGCGGCAGGCTCATCAAGACCCTCGGCGACGAGGTCCTGTACGCGGCGGACGACGCCGGTACGGCCGCCGAGATCGCGCTGCGCCTGATCGAGACCCTCGGCCACGACGAGACGATGCCCGCGCTGCGCGTCGGCATCGCCTTCGGCACCGTGACGACCCGGATGGGCGACGTCTTCGGCACGACGGTGAACCTGGCGAGCCGGCTCACCTCGATAGCGCCGAAGGACGCCGTCCTCGTCGACGGCGCGCTCGCGGAGGAGCTGTCCCGGACGGGCGAGGCGCCCGTCTCGGAGACGCAGGCCGCCGAGGAGGCCGCCCAGGCGGAGAAGGAGGGCCGCCAGGCCGCCACGTACCGCTTCGCGCTCCAGCCGATGTGGCAGCGGCCCGTCCGCGGTCTCGGCGTCGTCGAACCCTGGCTCCTGACCCGCCGCCCGACCTAGGATCTCCCGTGCACGCCTGTTAACAGCCGTTAACAGGCTCTGAATCGGGAGGGTGCGGTCATGTCCGAGCAGCGCTTCGGTGAGTTCGTGGTGGTCCGGAAGGACGGGAACGGGCACGTCGCCGAACTGGTCCTCGACCGGCCCAAGGCGATGAACGCCGTCTCCTCCGAGATGGCCCGCTCCCTCGGCGCCGCCTGCGAGGCGCTCGCCGCCGACCCCTCGGTCCGCGTCACCGTGCTGACCTCCTCGAACGACCGCGCCTTCTGCGTCGGCGCCGACCTCAAGGAGCGCAACTCCTTCACCGACGCCGAGCTGGTCCGCCAGCGGCCGACCGCCCGCGCCGCCTACACCGGCGTCCTGGAGCTGCCCATGCCGACCGTCGCCGCCGTGCACGGCTTCGCCCTCGGCGGCGGCTTCGAGCTGGCGCTCGCCTGCGATGTCATCGTGGCCGACGCGACCGCCGTGGTGGGCCTCCCCGAGGTGTCCGTGGGCGTCATCCCGGGCGGCGGCGGTACGCAGCTGCTGCCGCGCCGGGTGGGCGCGGCGCGCGCCGCCGAGCTGGTCTTCACTGCCCGCCGGGTGGAGGCCGCGGAGGCCCGTGAGCTGGGCCTGGTCGACCTCCTGGAGGAGGACGCGCGGACGGCGGCCCTGGAGCTCGCCGGCCGGATCGCGGCGAACTCGCCGGTCGGGCTGCGGGCGGCGAAGAAGGCCATGCGGCTGGGGCAGGGCCTGGACCTGCGGGCCGCCCTCGAGGTCGAGGACGCGGCGTGGCGTTCGGTGGCGTTCTCGGGGGACCGCGCGGAGGGCGTGGCGGCCTTCAACGAGAAGCGGAAGCCGAACTGGCCGGGTGAGTGAGTTCTACCGTTCTGCACCAAATGTCACTTACGGTGACGTCTCGAAGGTGAAAACGCATCAAACCTCCCTAAGCTGGAGGAATGGGTGAGGACGGACGGCTGCGGGCCGTAGTGGCGCTGGCGCAGGGGATGGCGGCGGCGCACACTCCACGCGAGTTCTGGCGGGCGGCGGCGCTCGGGTCCTGCGACGGGCTCGACGGCACCTTCGCCGCCCTCTCCGTCTGGCAGCGGGACCACGGGCGCCTCAAGGTCCTGGTGAACGCGGGGGCGCGGGCCGTGGGCGAGGAGGAGTTCCCGGACTCGGAGACGTATCCGGTGCACCAGTTCCCCGAGATCACCGAGTTCCTCCACGAGCAGTGGGCGGGCGGCGGTGAGCCGGACGCCTGGGTGGAGACCGCCGACGACCCGGTCCCGACGGGCCGGGTGGCCGGCCTGCGGCGGCGGGGGCGCGGATGCTGTGTGGTCGCCCCGATCGTGCTGCACGGACGGGCGTGGGGCGAGCTGTACGTGGCCCGCCCACCACAGGAGAAACCTTTCACCCGCGCGGACGCCGACTTCGCCACCGTGCTCGCGGCGGTGGTCGCGGCGGGCATCGCCCAGGCCGAACGCCTGGAGGAGGTCCGCAAGCTCGCGTTCACCGACCCCTTGACGGGACTGGCCAACCGGCGGGCCGTGGACACCCGCCTGGACGAGGCGATCGAGCGCTACCGGGTGGACGGCTCCGTGGTCAGCCTGCTGGTCTGCGACCTGAACGGCCTCAAGCGGGTCAACGACACCCACGGCCACGCGGTGGGCGACCGGTTGCTCGAACGCTTCGGATCCGTCCTCTCCCGCTGCGGGGCGATGCTCCCCGGCGCTCTGGCGGCGCGCCTCGGCGGCGACGAGTTCTGCCTCCTGACGGTCGGCCCGACGGCGGACGAGGTGGTGGCGGTCGCGGAGGAGCTCTGCGTACGGGCGGCGGAGCTGGAACTCGGCGAGGGCGTGGCGTGCGGGGTGGCGTCCACGGGAGACCCGATCGGTCCGCTCAGGTCGGCCCGCCGCCTCTTCCGCCTCGCGGACGCGGCCCAGTACCAGGCGAAGGCGGCCCGCTCGTCGAAGCCGGTGGTGGCGGGCCGCGACGGCACGGTGGTCCGCCTTGCGGACGCCCCGCCGGGAGCCCGCGACCGGCGAAGGTTCAGGGACGCGCCACCGGTGGAACCGCCGGCGCCGGAGGGGCGGGGGTGAGGTGTCTGGGGTGGGGGTTTCGGGTGTGCCTCGGGTGCGGCCGCCCTCTTTCCGAGTGTGGCGTCCTCCACCACCGGGTCAAGGGCGCTCCTTCGTCGCGTCGCTGCGCGATGGGCTGCGCCCACCCTTGACCCGGCGGCGGAGGCCGCCTTTTCACACTCGGAGGGCGGTCCGGGGGGCGGGGTCCACGCCTGGCTTCGGGCATCGGCCGGGCGTCGCGTGCGTGTGCCGGTCGGTGGGTGGGGGCTTGGTT
>NZ_JBHTSA010000150.1:0-17725 GCF_042795405.1 Streptomyces sp. NPDC056480
GTGCGGCCGCCCGGCCGCACTGCGAGGTGTTCGCCTTCCGCGCCCAGCGCGAACGCCGCCGTCGCCGTCGCGTCCGCCTCCGTGAGCGTCGGAGCGACGACCGTGAGAGAGCAGCCCGGTGGCGGGGAGCTGGCGGGCGGATTCCGGGCCTCTTTGAGGTGGCCGGTAAGGTTGGGAAAGGCTCCCTTCATTGTACACCGGGACAGGGAGAACCCTTCGTATGGTTCTCCCACCCGGGGTGTCTGGTGTGGTTCAGAAGGCTCTGCCGCTTGTGGCTTCCACTGATTGGCCGGCCGGGCGCCCCACGACGACTCGGCTGCCAATTGGGAATTGCGAAGGATCGCTCCGTAGGGAATCGACAGCGAGTTCGTCCGTCGGGAGGCACCCAGCACACCCACCGCAGGGAGGCGTGATGGCCGCGATCTGGACCGGAATCGGCGCAGGCAAGACCCACCGCCGCCACTGCGTCGTGATCGATGAGAGTGGCCGCCGGCTGCAGCTACCGCGGCGAAGGCAAGACCGACGCCAAGGACGCCGCCGTCATCGCCGGCCAGATCCGCATCCGCCGCGATCTGCACCCCTTGCACCCCTTGCGCCCCAGCGACGAAACCGTCATCGACCTTAAGATTCTCACCGGTCGGCGCATAGACCTACCTGGTCGCCGACCGCGCCGCACCGTCAACCGGCTTCGGGGCCAGCTGGCCGGGATCTTCCCCGGCTTGGAGCGGGCCCTGGCCTCACGAACGGGGGCCCGCTGACCTTGCTGACCGGCTACCAGACCCCCTCGGCCATCCCCGGCTCGGGGCCAGACGCCTGGGGACCTGGCCGCGAAACCGCAAGATCCTCCGAGCCGACCAGCTCGCCGCAACCGTGGCCGAAGCGGCCGAGCGTCAGCACACCTGCCTGCCCGGGGAGAGACTGACCGCCCAGATGGTGCACACCCTGGCGAAGGAGGTGAGAACCCTCAACGAGCAGGTCGCCGAACTGCACAAGCTCATCGAGGCCCGGTTTCGCGACCATCGCCACTTCGACGTGATCACCAGCATGCCCGGCGTCGGCGTCGAGTTCCTGGCCGCTACCGGCGCACAGTGTCCGTCTTCGGGACCAGCCGACCGCCTCGCCGACCGCCCTCGCAGCTTGACAGACGACATTAGGAATCAGTGGCAGCTTCCTGCAGCCAGTTACAGGAAGCTGCTTTCATGTGGACTTGTCTCACCATAGCGAGAATGCCATGCTAGCCATCGCGAGAGAAGAGGCGTGCATAAATTCGGCACGCAGGTAGAACGAATCCGCAAGGCACTCGCATATACTCATGGAGGATTGTCATGACATTCACTTCTCGCGGTGGCGCAACTATTCTACTAGTTGCCGCTACTGTCGCTCTTTCCCTGTCCGGCGCATCAGCGGCCAGCGCCAGTGAGTCCGGTGGCACTTCTGCCTCTGAAGCCACGGAACGCGTAACCACGGGCGAGTCGGCGAGCGGAGCCGCGGCTAGGCCTAGCGGAGGTCCGATCTTCTACTACAACGAAGGACCGGCGATTTAAGCATTTCAATCCGCCTCCACTCACTTCCCCAGAGGCACCCTCGAATCGACCATCACACCGGGCGCCCGAAGACAGGGAGCCTAACTGCGCAGCCCCTAAACTGATCGTTTCAGAGAGGCGGCGGCACTTGCAGTAGTCGTAGCCCCGGCCGGCAAACAGCGGCCCTGCCGGTGACGAGGCCGAGCGCTGGACCCTGCGGATGTGGGGTATCGCGTCCCGGTCGGTGATCACATAGTGCTTGCTGCCCGGGCGTGCGCGGCCGACCAGCGAAGGTCCAGTGTGAAGCTCGGCTGGGACATTCAAGCCGAGCGGCTTCAACTCCCGGTGTTCAGTATATCGACCCGCCGAGGCTCCTCCCCCAGCTGTTCACATATCTGGCATCTGCGTGCGGCCGAGTTGCAGGTTGATGTCAGGCGAGGCCCCCTTTGCAGCCTCGCTGCTGTGGAATGCTCTCCAGCAGAGACAGAAATGAAGGGCGGCAGCCGATTCAGGCTGTTCGCCGCCATTATCCAGAAAGAGTTGTTTACATGGCCAAGATTTCCCTGTTAGGGCACACGCTTCTCGCTGCAAGTTTCGGGGTCATTCTCGCGACTACTCCGGCGCACGCCGAAGATGGCATATTCGTAATTCCAAGCCATCAGGTCGGCTGTGTCGCAATCCCGGACGGAACCGAAATCATCCGGAATCCCACTCAGGCTCATGTCGCTACGTATCGTGATTCCAACTGTACCGATAAAGTATCTCAAAGCTCTCTTCCGGCTTTCGACTACAAGTCCCCAATGCACTACTTCTCGCATGCATGATTCCTCGAAGAGGAATCGATGGCCGGTTCACGGGCAGTGAGGGAGCATACCCGCTGCGCCCTGCGACAACACCGGCGAGCAGCTGACGAGGTCGTACATGGTTGGCGGTACGACGTCGAAAGGTACAGGTCGGTCCGGTGATCACTGTGCCTGGCGGTCCGTGCGGGTGACGGTCTGCTGTTGTGAGAGCAGGCTGGCGATGGCTTGGATCGTGTCGCTCGAGTGCTCGCGGCGGGCGAGTGCCCGCCAGTCCTTCGGGTGTGCGATGCCGTGCTCGACCCGGATGCGGGACGAGTGCGCCTTGCGCTAGCGTTCACAGATCTCCTCGTACCACTCTGGCGGGTTCTTCTTGGACTTACGGTGCGGTGGTGTCACCACGCGGCCGCCGTCCGGGCGCCCCTGGCCCTGATAGCCGACATCGGCGAGGATCTCCGCGGGCGGGCCGTTCAGTCCGGTGCTTGGACAGGCTCAGCTGCCGGGCGTGGGTGATGCTGGCACAGCTTGTCGGCTGAGCTGGGCTGCGGAGCAGGAGCCTGCCGCTGGCGTCCGTGAGGACCATGGACTTGACGGCGTTCTGCTTGTTCCCGGCTAAGAAGACCTTCTCCCGGTTCTTGCGTTCGACGGCGAGCCTGCGGGCCCTGATCTCGATGCCGTCGACGATCCCGGTCTGCCCGCTGGCGCCAACAAGGCCGATGACCTCGGCGAGGGTGCGGAGCCGGACTCCGGCTGCAGTGGTGCAGCCCCGCTCGGCGAGCAGCCGCCGCACCTCGCCGGTCGCCGGGTGACCGTAGAGCGGCCGACGCCGGACCAGCAGGCCAGCATGGCGTGAGCAGCACCGTGGCAAAAATGAACGAGGGTGCTCCCGGGTACATCTGGAAGGGCCCGTAGAGGCCTCCCTCATGCCATGCGTTCCCTGCCTGCGCGGAGCGGAGCCCCAGATGGCGACTGGATGAACCGGATCGATCAAGCATCGTCCGCGTGCCGGTCCTGCACGCGGACGGCAACGTGTCCCACAACATCGCATGAAAGGGCGTAGCCGTGCGGACCGCGGGGTGTGAGTCACACGTCCCTGCCACGGCGCCTGACGAGCTCGTGCATGGTCAGTGGTGCGGTGCTGGACTGTGACCGCTGATCATGTCCGTGTGTGTGGGACAAGAATCCTTCTCGCCGACATGGGTAGTGACCACTCATACAGATGGTCTACGGCGGTTTGCCGACTACCGGCGGCTCGAGCCCGCCCGGGGACTGGGTTGCACACCACAAGTGCGGCACTCTGCATCACCGGTCTGCTCCTCATCGGTTGCAAGGCCACCACCCGGCTCCGCCGGACCGGGACGGTACAGCAAGCTCGCCGGAAATCCACGCACCGGGGGCGGGCGGCATCACTGGGGCAGGCACGGGGCAGGCCCGGTCGTCGCACTCGGCAGAGAACTCGCCTATCCCCGCTACCAAGTCCGCGGCAGCCGGTGAGCCAGCACAGCGGCCTGTCGCCGTTCTGCATGCGCCAGGGGTCACCAGGCGGAGCGGCGTGCAGACCCCCGGCTCTCCCGGGCACGTGGGGGGCGTTGGGTACGGCGTGCTGCCGACGCCTCGTCGGCGTCGGCTGCCTGAGGAGAGGAGAAGGTGACCTGTACAGGTACGGGCGGCGTGGGTCTGGCGGGCGCGGGAACGGAGCTGCCGGAGGGTGTGGCGGTACTGGGCAGAACCGTTGCGCCGACGATGTGAGGAGCGCATGCCTGGCAGATCTCGGACAGGGTCCAGACGTCGCCCACGGCACGGTTGTGGATGAGGATCATCAGAGTCCGGCCCGTGCACGTGGTTCTGGTGGTGTTGTGGTGACGGCAGTCGGACGCGCCGCAGGCGCAGGCGGCGCCGGGCCGCGGGGTCGCGGAGCGCGCGTGGGCGTGGGCATGTTGGTGCGCGAAACGGCGCAGCGCATGGATGTCCTTGGAGCGAGGAGGCATCCGGCAGGCTGAGGTGCTGCAGGCCACGGAGGCGGAGTGGTCGGCGTGTCCGGTCAGGCGGACGGTCCAGGTTCTGCCGGCCGGCCGCGATCCGGGAAGAGTGCTCACTACGCGGGGGTCCATTCGATCGAAGGTGTGATGGTCTTTCTACCCGGGGGTCACTTCAGCGTCGATGTCTGTGGTTGCCGAACCGGTGCGCAGTCACCTGAGTTTGCTGCGATAACAGTTCGTGACATCAGCTTCACGCAGGCCGGAACGCAACGTGGATGGCACAAGCGCGATGACCCCGGCGAAGGGCGCCGGATGGCGCCTCCACGTCGATCGGCACCGGTGACGTCGGTGTCCTGCTTCGGTATGGGCATCATCAATGGCTGGCGCTACACAATACCCACCGGGGCGAAGGCGTTCAACAGGCGCCCAGGAAGGCTCCGCGGGTTCCGTGCGGAATCCACGCCATGCGTGAAAGGGGTGCTGCCATGGGTGGACCCGGCCTGCGGCCTTCCGCGGAGCGCCGGCCGCTGGCGGTGGACGTCTCCCATGGGGCATGTTCTCTCCAGGCCCGGGAACACGGCGGTACGCCGGCTTCATCCTGGTGAGCCCAGACTCTTTTTGAACAGCACGTTCCGCATCGCTGAAGTCCGCAGGCCATCGGACTCGGAACTCAGGCATCCGCCCGCCGGGCTGGGAGCACGGTCTGGCCGGCGATACCTCGCTGGCCGCCAGCCGTATCCGCGGCTGAATCGGGTGCCGGCCTGCGGCTTTATCCTCCGGCCGGGCGGTCCTTGTTGGTACGCGGCTCGGCCCCCCGCTCCGATCCGCAAGGCGGAACAACTGTGCCGGCGGACAGCCTCGCAGGCACCGGAGGAGTCAGCCGTAGCCGCCCCCGGGATTCCCTCCGCCGAAACTGCCGCGGCCCTCGCCGGCTCCCGGCTGCACGCCGCCCCTCACTCTCAGATGACGAAGCGAGCAGTCATTACTCAGCAACATCCAGAGAGGTCATGTTCTTGTTGAGTCTCACTCTGCGCCGATGGCAGGCAAGGCGTTGCAGATCGCCGCACCTCTCCAGGGACTACCGCCTCCCTGATGTGTCTTCCAAAGGCCTTTCTCATGCCAGATACAACCCAGGGATACAGTGCGGCAGCCCAGCCGCTCCCGTTCACAGAAGTACGGCCGGGTGACCGATGAGCCAGCACATCCGTGAAGACATCAATCAGCTTCCCGCATACCAGCCCATACCGGACCCGGCTGCTGTCGCCAGAGAGCTCGGCCTTCCCGAGATGGCCAAGCTTGACACCAACGAAACACCATACGGGCCGCTGCCCGGGGTACTTGATGCTGCCGTCCTGTCACTTGAGTATGTGCACCGCTACCCAGATCTCACACCCGTAAAGCTCATCAGCACCCTGGCCTCGCATTACGGGCTGGACCCTGCCGGGATTGCCGTAGGCAACGGTTCGGCAGGTCTCATCGAGTCCTTGGTCATGGGAACCACGCGCACCGGCGACGAAGTCGTCTATTCATGGAGATCTTTCGAGGCGTACCCGCTGATCGCCTCTGTGGCCGGCGCCAGGGCGGTGCCTGTGCCGCGCTCGCCCGGGTATGGGCACGATCTGCCGGCTATCCTTGATGCAATAACATCCCGCACCCGGCTCATCATCCTGTGCAACCCGAGTAACCCGACCGGAACTTATCTGCCTCCGCAGCAGGTCGAAGACTTTCTCGGCCAAGTCCCCGATCACGTGCTGGTCGTCCTCGACGAGGCATACCACGAGTTCATCTCACCACGGCCGGAGACAGACACGCTGGCCACAGCCGCGCTCCGGAAGAACGTAGTTGTCCTTCGCTCCTTCTCAAAAGCCTGGGGACTCGCAGGACTACGCGTCGGCTGGCTCTACGGAATGCCAGAACTCACTCAGGCCGTACGGAAGTGCATTCTCCCCTTCTCCGTCAACAGCCTCGCCCAGGCAGCCGCTGTGGCAGCACTGCGGGAAGAACGCGAGATGCTCCGCAGAGCAGCCGAGACCGCCAGGGAGCGTGACCGGACAGCCGCCGCACTCCGCACCCTCACACCTGGAATACCTCTCTCTCAGGGGAACTTCCTGTGGGCCCCGCTGGGCGAGAAGACTGCCGCCTTCACCGAAGAAGCAAAGCGCCAGGGGATCCTCGTAAGAGGATTCCCTGGCGAGGGCGCAAGAATCACCATCGGAACAATAGCGCAGAACGACTTCCTAATTGACAGATACCCGACCATCCTTGACCGGGCACAGCGTAACTAGCTGGATCCGCATCCACGGTCTCGGCGGGGCGGGCCGGACGGACCGGCTGTATGCCGGCAGCGCCATCCGCCAGCTCAGCGATCCGACCGCACCGCCGACGCCTGACCACGACCCCGATCAGGCAAGCACGCCTCACCCGCTATCACGCACCAGCTCGTTAGGGCTCGCAGAGAATCAAGGTGTTGCTTCCCGCGGTTCGGCTCGTTGGTGTGGTATGAGCACATCCGGTGAGGCCGCAGTCAACTCGGCCTGAAGTTCGCGGTGTTGTTTCCGCACCTTGACGAGCGGCATCGTCATCTGTTGATGGGAGCCGAAGCCCGGGTTCTGGGCCACGGCAGTATCCGGGGCGGTCGCCCAGGCGGCCGATGTCAGCGAGGCCACCGTGCGCAGAGGCGTGGACGAGTTGGAGGCGGGGGCGGAACGGCTGGGCCGGGTCCGCCGTCCCGGTGGCGGGCGCAAGCGGGCGGCCGAGGTGGATCCGGGGCTGCGGCCCGTGCTGCTGGCGCTGGTCGAGCCGGATATGCGCGGGGATCCGATGTCGCCGCTGCGATGGACGACGAATTCCACCCGCAGACTCGCCGACGAGCTCACGAGCCAGGGCCACCGCGTCTCGGCGGATACCGTCGCCGACCTGCTGCGGGAGGAGGGGTTCAGTCTCCAGGCCAACGCCAGGACCGTCGAGGGCGCCCGGCATCCTGACCGGGATGCCCAGTTCCGCTACATCAACGCCCGGGCCAAGGAACTATGGGCGCCGGTGACCCGGTGATCAGTGTGGACACCAAGAAGAAGGAACTGGTCGGCCAGTACAAGAACGGGGGCCGAGAGTGGCAGCCGAAGGGACTGCCCGCCCGGGTCAGGACCCACGACTTCCTTGACCGGCGGGGACCGGGCAAGGCGATCCCGTACGGGATCTACGACGTCGCCGCGAACACCGGCTGGGTCAGCGCCGGCACCGATCACGGCACGGCCGCGTTCGCCGTCGCCTCGATCCGCCGCTGGTGGCAGGACCGCGGCAGTCACGACTACCCACGGGCCGCCCGGCTGGTGATCACCGCGGACGCGGGCGGCTCCAACGGATACCGCACCCGCGCCTGTAAGACCGAACTCGCCGCCCTGGCCGCCGAAACCGGCCTGGAGATCACGGTCTGCCACATGCCGCCGGGCACCTCCAAGTGGAACAAGACCGAGCACCGGCTGTTCTCCCACACCTCCATGAACTGGCGAGGCAGGCCCCTGACCAGCCACGACGTCATCGTCAACAGCATCAAAGCGACCACCACCCGCACCGGCCTGACAGTCCACGCCGAACTCGACCCGGGCACCTACGACACCGGCATCAAGGTCACCGACGGCGACATCGACGCCCTGCCCATGCACCGGCACCGCTTCCACGGCGACTGGAACTACACCCTCCACCCCCAACACCGCGACACCGTTAGGGCGGCCGGGGACCCGGTGCCGGATCAGGACCCGCCCCCGCAGCCCTCCGCTGCCGGTCTGCGCAGTCCGGAGCTGACCGGCATGAGCGAACCGGCACTGGACGAACTCGCCGGCGAGCTGTCCCGCAAACTCGATGAGCTACGTGAACACGAGCGGTCCCAGCAGCGAGGAGGAGACCGCATCCGTGCTCGCGGAGCCGGCGCCAAGGACAAGCTGACCGCCGCTGACCGAGTCCCGGCCACCGTGCTCTACCTGCGCAAACTCGGCACCCGGGACCTGATCGCCCAGCTCTTCGCAGTCAACGCCAGCACCATCACCAGGGCCGTTCACAGTCCGGCCCCTCCTCGACGAGAACGGCCGTACCATCCCACCCTCGACAGCCACGTTCCGCACACCCGCCGACGTCACCGCCTTCCTCGCCACCAGCAGCACCACGAAGATCAACTCAGCATGTTGATTCTCTGCGAGCCCCAAGTAGAAGCCCCTATGTTTCGTCAAGCCGCGGAAGGGGCCTGGTTGGCGGCTCGGGGCTGGATGTGCCGGTAGAGCTCGCGGGCGACGTACCGCTTCAGACACCGGATGATCTCGCGCTTGGACATGCCCTCGGCGGTGCGTCGCTCCAGATACTTCTGGGTGTGTTCGTCCCAGCGTATGCGGGTCTGCACGATGCGGTAGAGGGCGGCGTTGGCCTGGCGGTTGCCTCCGCGGTTCAAGCGCCGGCGTTGTGTCTTGCCGGAGGACTGCTCGACCGGGCTGACGCCACACAACGCGGCGAAGGACGCTTCGTCGACGAGCCGGTCGGGGTTGTCACCTGTGGCGATGAGGAGGACCGCGGCGCTGTCGGGCCCGACGCCGACCAGGTCCAGCATCTGGGGCCGGCAGGCGCGGACGGCCCTGGTGGTGCGGCGGGTGAGCTCTTTGACCTCGCCGGACAGGTGCTGGACGCTGCGGGCGGGCAAGCGCATCGTGAAGACGGCCTCGCCCCGGTGATCCACGTGGAGGGCCGCGCAGGTGGCGACCAGCGCAGGGTTGCTCAAACCGGTGAGGAGTTCGCGCAGATCCGGGTCGATGGACATGAGAACGGCCTTGAGCTGGTTCAGCGCCTGGGTGCGGGCCTTGACCGCCGATTCCTTGGCCAGCCGCAGGACCCGCATGTCCTCTACGGGCCCGTCCGCGCTCTTCGGCACGGTGGTGGCCCGTCCGGACAGCACTGCACGAGCGGCCGCGTCGATGGCGTCAGTCTTGCCGCGCTTGCGCCGGGTGGCGCGGTCGGGCTGGTTGATCTCTACGACGTCGATGCCCTCCTGGCACAGAACCCGGGTCAGCGCGGCTCCGAAGGAGCCGGTGCACTCGAAACCGGCCCGGCGCAGAACACCGAACGACCGTGCCCAGGTGAGCAGTTGGCGATAGCCGATGGCGGTTGCCGGGAACTCCTGCTGAGCGAGCAAGGCACCCAGGGTCGTGATGACGGCGGCAACATGGACGTCCTTGTGGGTGTCCACCCCCAGGATCACGTCCTCCGGCAACGGAGCATCCGGCTGTGTGAGCAGGTTCGGGTGGGGCATGCTGGTGACAGTCACGTGGCTCCTCGATCGGCGTGGGGCTGTGGCCGACGTCGGAACGGTGGGCGGTCAGAACTGTGACGGTGCCTTGTGTGGCAAGGCCCCTAATCCGTGGTGAAGGTGGTTCCGGAGGCGGGCGGTTGGCCTCTGGGCTGTCTGGTGACGGACGTCTGTAAGGCCCCGGGCCCTGGAGGCCTTCCGATAGAGCGGCGCCGTCACGGTGGGTTTCACGGGACATGTGGGCGCCGGGCAGACGTCTGGTATCACCCCGGCCTTTGAGGTCTCACGAGAGAGCGGCGCGGCCCGGCGTCTCCAAGTCCCGTGAAACCTACCGCCGCATGCCATCCGTTGTCGTCGTGGTGCGAGCCCGCCGCAGGGTGACCTCTTGTTCACTTCCGCGAGCCATGAGCTCTGGCGCAGACAGAGGCCCCTGGGGTGCGCTGGTGTCGCGAACGGCTACCGAGATGGCGGACCGATCGAGTCCTGGGATTAGGACGCCGCGTGACCCGCATGAGCTCGTGACCTGGGCAAACAACTCGATGATGGGAGAACCTGTGATTGTGTTCTGCGGGATCGACTGGGCAGAGAGGCATCACGACGTCGCGCTGGTCGACGAGGCTGGCGAGCTGCTGGCCAAGCGACGGATCAGCGATGACGCTGCCGGCTACCGGATGCTGCTGGAGCTCCTGGCCGAGCATGGTGACAGTCCCGCGTCTCCGATACCGGTGGCCATCGAGACCAGCCGAGGCCTGCTCGTAGCAGCCCTGCGGACCGGCAACCGCAAGGTCTTCGCAATCAATCCACTTGCAGCATCCCGCTACCGCGACCGCCACGGTGTGTCCCGCAAGAAGTCTGACCCGGGCGATGCCCTCGTGCTGGCGAACATCCTCCGCACTGACATGGCCATGCACCGGCCGCTGCCTGCGGACTCCGAGCAGGTCCAGGCCATTGCAGTACTGGCTCGTGCCCAGCAGGACGCAGTCTGGAACCGCCAGCAGATCGGCAACCAGATCCGCTCTCTGCTGCGCGAGTACTACCCCGCTGCCCTGGACGCCTTCCTGGCCAAGCAAGGCGGGCTGGCCCGCGAAGAAGCCCGCATCATCCTGGCCAAAGCACCGACACCCACCCAAGGCTCCCGGCTGTCGCTGAGCCAGCTGCGTTCCGCTCTCAAGCGCGCCGGCCGTATCCGCAGCATCGACGAAGAAGCTGACCGCCTACGCGGTGTCCTGCGAGCCGAGTACGCCCACCAGCCCGCGGCTGTCCAGGACGCCTTCGGCAAGCAGCTTCTCGCTCTGCTGAAGCAGTTCGAAGCAGCCTGCCAGGCCAGTGAAGATCTCGCCGACGCCGTTGACGCCAGCTTTCGCGAGCATCCCGATGCCGAGATACTCCTGAGCTTCCCGGGCCTCGGCCTCCAGCTCGCGGCACGAGTTCTTGCCGAGACGGGCGACGACCGCAACCGCTTCACCGACGCCCGCGGTCTGAAGGCATACGCCGGATCCGCACCGATCACCCGCGCCTCCGGCAAGAAGCACTACGTCGGACGCCGCATGGTCAAGAACAACCGGCTCCACCACGCCGGCTATCTCTGGGCCTTCTCCTCCCTGCGATCATCGCCCGGCGCGCAGGCCCACTACCGACATCGGCGCGACGTCGGCGACTGGCACGCGCAAGCCCAACGGCACCTGTTCAATCGCCTGCTCGGGCAGCTGTTCCACTGCTTGCAGAAGCGAGCCCTCTTCGACGAAAAGCTCGCCTTCAATCAGCCCGCGTCCTCGCCAGTGGCAGTGGCTGCTTGACTTCTTCAGATCCCGAGATGTCTATCGGGACACGCCCGCCGGTCCGGCGGCAGCGAGCACCGCCCGGGGCCGGAAGCCGACAGATCCTGAACAGGGCAGCCAAGGCCAGTTGTCCCACGGGTCAGGCCCCAGCACCGGACGGCGCCGCATCAGTCTCACAGTGGTGTCCCAGACCAGGATGATCGGGCCGCCGAGCTGGATGTGCGCCCTCACGATCAAGTCGCGGTAGTCGCGCCAGGTGAAGCCCTTCGGTTCACCCTTGCGGCCCCGGTAGACGAGGAAGCTGTAGAACAGCCGTGACCTCCTGCCCTGCTTGAAGCAGCTCATCCCGGCCATCGAAATACGGCCGGATCCCCGGGCACGGACGCGGACGACGGGCGTGTGGCCAGTCCGGCCCCAGGTCCTGGCGCGCGGCGGTCTCATGGACTGTCCGGCCTCGTCCTCGAAGACGACCCAGGCTCCACGGGTTGTCGCGGCGCTTTTACCCGCGGCCAGACCTCCTTCTTCCACAGCTCGACCGCCGCATCGTCGCGCTCGATCGCCCGGCGGGCCGGCTGCTGCCACGACCACCCGTGACGCTTCAGCAGCCGCCACGTGCCCTCCACCGTGTACGAAACGTGGAACAGTCGGCCTATCAGCGTCTTCACCCGAGCCAGCGTCCAGCGCTGGTCAGCCCAGCCGTGGGCGAGCGGCCCGCGCTCCAACTAGCGTTCCAGTCTGGCTATCTGCGACTGGCTCAACCTTGGGCGCCCCGGGGAGCCTTTCGATCGCACCCCAGTCGCTCCGGCCTCCCGCCACTGCCGACGCCACCGCTCCACCGACCGCTCGGACACCCGCAGCGCAGCTGCGATCTCCCGGTTCCTCTCCCCGCCCTCGAAGCGTTCCACAGCCTGCAGCCGGATCCGCTCTCGCGCGGCCCTCCCGGCGTCGGTCAACCCGCCACCCTGCGCGTATCTCACAGCCCAGGGCTACCGGAACAGACCAAGAGCTGTCAGACGAACGGTCCCGACATCACCCAATCAAGTTCAGTAGTTCTCCAGCCTGTCCGCTCACCCGTACCGATGCCTTACCAGGAGTGAGTGAAGAACTGGCCGAGAGGAACACCACGGCATGAGCCCCCGGCAGCACCCGCCCGCCCTGGGTACGGGGAAGGTTCAGCCCGCACCCTGATCAGCTGCGGCTTCTCCTGGGCCTGCGCGAAGCAGCAGCTGCACCGGGAATGTGACCGGGTGAGCGAATACTACTCATGCCTCTCTTCATGGCGCATAGATAGCATTCTCCCCATTCGATGTCAATCGGATTTGCCAAGCCTTCGATCAGCCGGAAGGCTGCGCATTTTCCGTGCCGGCAGTTAACAGAGAAATCGCAGGAGGTACTCATGAAGTTCAGTCGGGTGGCCTATACGGCGGCGGCGGCAACGATGCTGACCCTGGGAGCCGCCAGTTCGGCCATGGCCGGCGAAGTGCTCGCGGATGATCAGGGCAGCGAGCACACCGCGCGCGTGGAGCACGCGGCTTCCGATATTTCTTTCAGTGACGTATTCGGGGACGTGACGGTGGAGGAGAGCCACACCACCGCGATGGTGTACCCGAACCTCACGTTCTACGACTACTGATCCCTGATAGATCTCATGCGCCGGCGGCTATGGAGAGCGTCACTCCATAGCCGCTTCCTGCCGGCCATTGCTGTCTGGGGGACCGCTACGGACTCGCGCACTGGCTGACTGGCGGTACACAGAAGGACCACCTTCATGGCCAAGCACACTGAAATCCCGCACATCATCCATCAGACGTGGAAGAGTGCAGAGGTCCCGCCCCGGTGGAGAGCCTGGGTGGAATCCTGGCAGCGCCATCATCCGTCCTGGGAGTACCGGCTCTGGACCGATGAGGACAACCGGGATTTCTTGCACCGGCACTACCCCTGGTTCCTTCCTGTCTACGACGGATATCCCAAGGGGATCATGCGGGCTGACGCCATAAGGTACTTTCTTCTCGATCATTTCGGCGGGGTGTATGTCGACCTTGACTTCGAGTGCCTGCGCCCGCTGAATGGTCTGATCGGCGGCCATGGCCTCATACTTGGCTACGAGCCGGAAGCGCACGCCGGAATGGGCCTGGCACGCGAACGGCGTATTGAAAGAATCGTTGGCAACGCGTTTCTGGCCTCACGTCCCCGGCATCCGCTCTGGGCACATATCCACCGCGAGCTGGTCCGCACGCACAAAGAGACGGATGTCCTGGATGCGACAGGACCGTTCTTCCTGACCCGGGCCATGGAGCGCGCACCGGGCGCAGAGTCCGTCACGGTGCTCGAGCCGGAACTGCTCTACCCGGTGCCCAGTCCGCATGCCGCAACGCAGCCGGCGCGTGAGGGCGCGGATCTCAGCAGCGCCTATGCCGTGCATCACTGGGCCGGAAGCTGGATAGAGCCTTCCTGTCCTGCGGGGCTCCCTCCGGGCACAGAGATCAGATTCTGGACCAGCCAGAACATGCGGCCGCTGGCGACAGGCATGCTGAACGTGGACGCGCAGCGTAAGCAGTGGGCCGCAGGCGCACCGGCACCGAAGGTGTCCTGTCTGATGGTCACGCAGGACCGTCCGTCCCTGGCACGCCGTGCGGTTGCCTGCTTCACCTCCCAGACGTACCCGGATCTCGAGCTCGTCGTCATCGACGACGGGACGAGCGACACGCTCGGGCACTACATCGGGAGCCTTAACGACCCGCGCATCAATTACCTGCGGCTTCCCCCCGAGAACAAGACCCTCGGAGAACTGCGCAATGTGGCAGTTGAGCAGGCCGGCGGAGCGTACCTGTGCCAGTGGGACGACGATGATCTGTACGATCCGGAGCGGGTCGAGGTGCAGATGGCCGCGATGCTCGCACTGGGGGCAGAGGCATGTTTCCTCGCCCGCGAGCGCCTGTGGTGGCCCGCCCGCCGCAAGCTCGCCATCTCCCGGCACCGGGTATGGGAAGGGTCGATGATCTGCTCCAGAAGCAGGATGCCCTCATATCCTCATCTGCGCAGAGGCGAGGACACGCAGGCCGTCGCGCAGGTGGCGGGCAGCTGCAGGCTGGCAGCTATCGACGTACCCCACCTTTACACGTATGTATTTCACGGTGGCAACACGTTCGGCGCATCTCACTTCGCAGGCCATTTCGATGCGGCCACTCACCTGTACGGGGACCCCGGCGTCAGTGCGCTGGAAGAGGCGCCCGCCCGCGCAGCAGAACAGCCCGCACGTCCGTCCCTGCCGGGCCGGGAAGGCAAGCACGCCGCAGGCCCTGGTACCCGTCCCGGCAGTGGTGCATCGGTGCAGGAAGCGGCAGGGCTTCCCCGTATCCTCGTCCTCACGCCGGTAAGGGATGCGGCAGCGCACCTTCCCCGCTATCTAGACGGTCTCCGTGCTCTTGAGTATCCGGGTGAAGCGCTCTCGCTGGGACTGCTGGAAGGGGACAGCCTGGATGACACCTGGAGACTGCTGCAGGCCGCCAGGCCGGAACTGGAAGCGGCATACCGCCGTGTGACCCTTGTGCAGCAGGATGCAGGGTTCCGCTCGCCTCTCCCCCGCTGGGACCCCCGCATCCAGCGCGGGCGCCGTTCTGCACTGGCCAGGGCACGCAACCACCTGCTGTCCCGTGCCCTCACCGACGAGGACTGGGTCCTGTGGCTGGACGTCGATGTGACCAGCTACCCCCCGGATCTCATCCAGCGCCTCCTCGGAACCGGGAAGGACATTGTTGTCCCCAGCTGCGTGACTGAACCCTCCGGACCGGCATTCGATCTCAACACCTTCGTCCTCAAGCCAGGCAGCGATGAACTGGACTGGTCCCAGTGGATGCGCGACGGCATCCTGCAGCCTCCGCGCGGCTTCGGCAGGATCTACCTCGACCAGCTGCGCAACAGCGGACTGGTTCAGGTAGATGCCGTGGGAGGGACAGCTCTGCTGATCCGTGCCGACCTGCACCGCGACGGCCTTGTCTTCCCGGCTGCGCCGTACAAGAACATGATCGAAACCGAAGGTCTTGCCGCCCTGGCACGGGACATGGGCCATGCCTGCTGGGCCGTCCCGGACCTCGAGATCGTCCACCCGCACCACTCCGGATGACCGGGTTTCCCAGGGAAGGAACACCTCAGGCCATGGAACGACCGCACATACCCGACGGCTCCGACCCCGCGGTGTCGGTGATCATCCCGTGTTACAACTACGCCCGCTACCTCCCGGCCGCCGTGGCAAGTGTCCTCGCGCAGACGTTCACAGACTGGGAACTCATCATCGTCGACGACGGCAGCACTGACGGTTCTGCTGCCGCGGCAGAGTCATTGATAAAGCAGCACCCGGCCCGTCGGATCAGGCTCCTCCGGCAGAGGAACTCCGGGGTCTCCGCAGCCCGCAACACCGGTATCCGCGCAGCACGCGGCCGCTACATCCTGCCCTTGGATGCCGACGACATGATCGCCCCCGCCATGCTGGAGAGGACGGAGGCCGTTCTGGATGCCAGCCCTGGCATCGCTGTGGTCTCTACCGACCTGCTGGTCTTCACCGATGACAGGCTTCCCCCGCAGCGGATGTCCCTTCCCCCTTTTGACAGAGAGCGGATGACCCAGCAGCTGATCATGTTCTACTGCTCGCTGTACCGCCGGGAGGTCTGGCAGACCGTCGGAGGCTACGACGAGTCCATGACGGCAGGAGAAGACTGGGATTTCTGGGTCGCATGCGTAGAACACGGCTTCGACGCCCGTCATATCCCAGAAGCACTGTTCGGGGCACGTAACAAGGACTCCGGGCTGCACGTGGAATCCGCCGAGAACGACCTCGCCATCAGAGCGAGAATCGTGGTGAATCATCCAGGCCTCTTCAAACCTGTCACCCTTGCCTGGGCCAACGCCCTGCTTGACGGAGGCACCGGACAGGATACGGACCCGCGGGTACCCGACGAGCTCCTTACGCGAGCCGCCGAGCAAAGCGCATCCCTGCGGACGGCTCTGACCCTCCAGGCCACCGTCCGCCGCCAGCACCGCCGGATCAAGGAACTGGAGGAGAGGGTGCTGAACAGCCAGGGAAGCGACGCCCCCCGCACCTCCCCTCCGGAACCCGCCGAGGACCGAAACCTCTGGGCTGCCGCAGCGGTATCCCCGCACGGCCAGGGGTGACCGGTCCCTCCCGCCAGCCCCGCGGGCGGGCTCCGCTCGGACGGATCCCGCTCCCGGACCGCTGGCCCGGCCTGCCTCACGCCTGCACCCAGCACAGCCGCGAGAGAGGCGATGGGCCTTGACCCCGAATCCTGGAAACGGGTTATGCGGCTTGGGCCAGCGTAGTTGATGTTGTTGTGGCTGCTGTCTCGTAGGCGATGGGGCTGCGGTGTCCGAGGCGGGAGTGACGGCGTCGGGTGTTGTAGCGGTGGAGCCACCGGAATGCGTCGAGGCGGGCTTCGCGCTCGCTGGGCCAGGCTTTTCTGCCTTGGAGTGTTTCGCGTTTGACAGTGGCGCTGAAGGACTCGGCGAGTGCGTTGTCCGCGCTGGACCCATCGTGCCCATGCTCTGGACCACCCCTGCTGACCTGCAGGCTTGTGTGAATGCCCGGCTCACGTATTGCGCGCCGCGGCCGGTGTGCATGATCGCTCCGGCGAGGCTGCCGCGGGTCCGCTGGGCGGCGGCCAGGGCGTCGGTGACGAGCTCGGTTCGCATGCGCTCCGCGAGTGCCCAGCCGGCCAGACGCCGTGAGGCGAGGTCGATGACGGTGGCCAGATACAAGAACGTCCCTCCTTCCAAAGGGAGATACGTGATGTCGCCGACGTGTCGGCCGCCTGGCGGGCGGCCCGGTGTCCGGGCCCGCGGTCTCCCGCTGCCAAGTGGCGTGCAGCGCCGTGAACTGGGCGTCGGTCGCGTCTACGGATCCGCACCTGGTTCCCGAACGCGATGAGTGGGAGAGGAATGTCTGGTGGGCCGGACAGTGCCTCACCGGGCTCCTCGCCACAGACTTGTGTCCGCCCGTTGCCCGGCGCGAACACCGCCAGCGTGTCCATCCGTCTCCCGCGGACCGCTGAAGCTTTTTCAGCGATGAGTCCCCAGGGGTGTGACCGACCCGTCCAATGCCTCGACAGGCATGGCCGGGGGCAACGCCTGGTCCTGGCGATCCGGGCCAGGACTGATCGCGGGATCCCGGCACGCCAGGCCCCGCTCCGGCACGCAGGTGCCGGGGCTGGCAGGCGCAGAAGGCGGTGCCGGAGAACGGCGCCGTCCCCTGGCCGGGGCGCCGGAGATCTCGTCGACGTACTGGCGGCCGACACAGTCATCGGCGCGGTTGACCGGGCCGCCCGGGTGGGCGCCGAGCCCGGCGCCC
>NZ_JBHTSA010000151.1:0-17692 GCF_042795405.1 Streptomyces sp. NPDC056480
GGCGGATCTTCTGCAAAGCCCGCGTCAGCCCCAACAAGCTCACGTCAATCGTCAAGGCCGTCCTCACCCTGGAGAAGCAACGCTGAAGAAGCTCACTGATCGAGAAAGTGGTGTGAGCTCTGCCTGAACCTCTTCAAGCCGAGTCTCGGCCGACGGCAACCGAGTCGGCCCTGCCTGTTCAGAGGGTTCACGCGCGTCACGCGTTCTGGGCGAGTCATGGAGGTTAATGACCTGTGGACGATGCCGCCCAGCCTCGGCCGACCATGGCTAGCGCGGCCCCGCTCTGAGCCCTCTTGCCGTCAACCCGTCATCAGCAGGACCCGATTCCGGCTCGGAAAGATGCCGTAGCCGGCCCCCCTCCCCCGCACATCCATGGCGTTGGCGGCAGCCGCTATGCCTTGGCCTCCACTCCGCCTGCGGCGGGACTTGCTTCGCAATCTACGCCCGCACCGGCAGGCGGCGGCTGGCAGAAGGAGGCAGCCGCGATGGTCAAAATCTACACAGCACAGCTGAAGAAGCTCAGCGAAGCCGTAGACAGAGTCTGGGCAGACAGGACGCACCGGCTGATCTGGCCGAGCCTCCCGATCTGTCTACGGCTGAGCCCGGTCTGCCGGCCCCCTGGCGCAATGGCAGGCGGCCGTCCGTCGGCGCCGGGGCACAAGGACTGCAGAGATCTCAGGCTGATGCTTAACCACCTCGACTACATCGGCCGCGCACGGAAGCATTCTCGGGGGGCGCGAAGGTATGCGACGGGCTGCAGGAACCGGGTGTACCGCAGGGCTGCACGATGCGAACGTTGTTGACTTCATAGAGCATTGCGAGTTCACGCACAGTGAGAGTAGACGATACTCACTCACACATAACTACCCGCTGGTAGTTTCCGCGCCTGTGACAGATCCCACTGAGTCCTTGGCGAAGCCACCCACTCGACGCACGCTCATGAAGGCCGCTTCAAGCGCCGTGCTCCTACCCTGCGCCCTTGCGTCGGGCGTGGCAGAAGCCTCGCCTGCCGCCACGTCGCCCGCGTTCCTGCATGGGGTCGCGTCCGGAGATCCATTGCCTGACGGCGTCATGCTGTGGACGAGGGTCACTCCAACCCTCGACGCTACGCCCGGTTCGGGACGGGGACAGTCAGCAGTTGTTGAGTGGATCGTGGCGACGGATCCGCAACTAGCCAACATCGTCGCGTCCGGCTCGGTACACACAGGCCCTGATCTCGACCACACAGTCAAGGCCGACGTCCGTGGCCTGAACCCTGCCACCAGCTATTGGTTCCGGTTCCGTCTAAACGACGAGGAATCGCCCATCGGGCGTACCCGTACTGCACCAGCGGCTCAGGCAGCTGTTGGTCGGCTACGCCTCGGCATAGTCTCATGCGCGAACTGGGAGGCTGGTTACTTCTCTCCTTACAGACACTTGGAGAAACGCGGCGATCTAGATGCTGTGCTCTTCCTCGGCGACTACATCTACGAGTACGCCACGGGTGACTACGCAGCGCGCGACATCGTGGTCCGGCCTCATCAGCCTGCCCACGAGACGGTCTCTCTGGCCGACTATCGTCTGAGGCACGGCACCTATAAGACGGATCCCGACCTCCAGAGGCTGCATGCATCCGTTCCGGCTATCGCGATCTGGGACGATCACGAGTTTGCAAACAATGCCACTTCGGATGGGGCTGAGAATCATCAGCCCTCCACCGAGGGGCCATGGTCTAACCGCATGGCTGCCGCCAAGAAGGCCTATTTTGAGTGGATGCCTGTACGGCAGTCCGTCACTGGGTCCACGTATCGCTGGCTTCGCTACGGCAAGCTCGCAGACATCGCCCTGCTAGACCTTCGCTCCTACCGATCGGCAGCAGGCGGCTGGGGTCCAGGCAGCGACGTGGATGCCTACGACCGTACGATCACCGGAAGTACGCAGATGGAGTGGCTCAAGTCCGGTCTCGCGAAATCAGATACGATGTGGCGACTTGTCGCCAACTCCGTAATGATATCGCCTGTCCAGTTCCTCTCTCTGCCAGCCTATCTGTTGCGGCCGCTGGCAAAGCTTCTCGGCCTGCCACAGGAAGGCTTGGCTGTCAACACTGACCAGTGGGACGGTTTCACGGCAGACCGCCGACAGCTCCTTGAGCACCTTGAAAGGGCCCGCATCAGGAACACAGTGTTCCTGACCGGCGACATCCACTCTGCCTGGGCTAACGATGTCCCTTCCGAGGCGGCTACGTACCCCTTCTCTGACTCCGTGGCGACTGAGTTCGTGGTCACTTCGGTCACGTCCGACAATATCGATGACATCCTCAAGGTGGCGCCACACACAGTGTCACTTGTTGGTGCCGCCGCCCTCAGGGCAGCCAATCGGCACCTGAAATGGATCGATCTCGATTCCCACGGCTTCGGCGTTCTGGACGTCACCGCCGAGCGGGCTCAGATGGACTACTACGCCGTGTCCGACCGTACCGATCCTGATGCAACTGCAGCATGGGTGCGTTCCTATCGCACCCTGTACGGGACACAGAAGCTGGAACGCGTTAAGACTCCACCCAACTAGTGCCGAGTCAAGCAATGTTGGCCCTGTCCACGATGGCTCGTAGCTGTGCGTTGTTCGCGTGCCGGTTTCGCCAGATGATGTAGCGGCGGATCATGCTGCCTTGTTCCTTGTGGGTGGCGTGGTCCGTGCCGTCGAGGGTGAAGCAGCGCAGGGCGGTGAACTGGGCTTCGATCCTGTTCAGCCAGGAGGAGTTCGTCGGGGTGCAGGCGAGTTCGACGTTGTTCGCCGCGGCCCAGGTGCCGACTCGCTGGCACCTCTTCGTTGTCAGGTGCGGGGAGAAATTGTCGGCCACGATCGCGATCCGGACATGGATCGGGTAGAGGGAGCGGAGATACCTGCAGAATTCCAGGAACTGGGTTCGCCGCTTGACCAGTTTCACATGTCCGTAGAGTTTGCTCTCGTTCAGATCGAGTGCAGCGAAGAGGTGTCGTACTCCGCCGTACCGATTGCAGGTGGTCGGCGTCGCCGTCGTGGTTCACGGTCGGGGTCCCTGCCCTTGCCGCCGCGCTCGGCCCATTGCCTGCCCGGATGCGGCATCAGGTTGAGTGGTCCGAACTCATCCATGCAGAAGACGGCCTCCGGTTCGCCGTCCTCGGGTGTGACCTCACCGTCGGCGATGGCGTAGAGGTGCTCGACTCGGGCTTTCCTGGCGGCATAGTCCGGGTCTCGGGAGGTCTTCCAGGTCTTCAGGCGTTGAAAGGAGACGCCTTCCTCGCGGAGCAGAATGCGCAGACCCTCGTGGCTGATGTCGTCGACCACCCCCTCGGCTACCAGGAATTCCGCCATTTTGGTCAGACTCCATGCCGAGAAAGGAAGATCGTGCTCAGTCGGTCTGGACTTGGCGAGCTTCTTGATCTCACGGCGTTCAGGAAGGGTGAACTTTCTCGGCCGGCCGCCCTTGTACTTCGGATACAGCGAGTCAAAACCATCGGCGTCGAAGTTGTGGATCACGTCCCGGACCCGATCGTCGCTGGTGAACGACACCTCGGCGATCCGTGCCACCGGCATGCCCTGCGCGGACAACAACACCATCTGGGCCCGCCGCCACGTCACCACCGACCCCGTGCCGCGGCGGACGATCCGCAGTAGCCGTCGCCCCTCGCCATCATCGATCTCACGGACCCGAACTCGCTCTGCCATCCAGACAGAATCTCACATCACAACAGGGCCAACATTGCTTGACTCGGCACTAGCGGCTGTCCGTAGTCGGTAGTGGGTCACCGCACAGCGTCGGACGCGGTACATCGCGAGACACGAGCATGGTGCGCTATTGGGGCACTCGGGAGCGACGGCTGTGGGGGCAGTCCTTAGCGGGTCCGCTCAGCCTGCCGAGGATCTCCAGTCTCAATGCTGGCGAACTCCCTACTGGACAGCCAGCAGTCCATGGATTGGCCACCATGATGTGCGTCGCGCGGCTCAGACAAGCCGGGGCCATGGTCGCAGGCCTTCGGGTCTGCGGAGCTTCGGTGCGCGCCGCGGGTGCTCCCATGCGCCCTTCCCGGCTGGTGCGGAATGTGTGGGGTTTGTCTGGGCCGAAGCCGATGCTTGTGTGATGCGCTTGAGCTTGCAGGTCAGCATGGTGATGGGGTGGCCGTCCGTGCGGACTCCCGGATCTGCTGTGAGATCGTATGTGTGAGAATTCCCCATTCTCCATGGCGCACACTGAATGGGGTACGGCCTTTCGTCAGCCAGAGGGGGCAGCAGGTCTGTGGTCGGGGACGCAGAGCGCTACGCCGACCTCGACGTGCTCCAAAGGGATCCTGTAGCCGCCCGGTCCGCCTGCGCACCGATAGCCGCCATATGACCTGCTTGAGTACGGGAACATCTCCCGCCCGGCTCGGTGTGATGGCGAAGGCCAGATGGCTTGCGCCAGCTGCCGGCAGCTCGATGGATCTCGATGATCAGTCCGCTGTGGGACTGCTTGGGTACGGCCGACCATCTCGTCGGCTGGGCCCTTCCGCCGGATCCCAGCAGCGCGAAGACGGGCTCGGACGATAGTGGAGCCAACGGCGGACGGGCCGGCCCAGACATTTCGGCAGCCGCCCGGGCGAGCATGACGCAGTGAGGACCTTTCTCCCAGGTGCCTCGGCGGACCACTTCCGCTAGGCGGCGACTGTGAGGCCCGCCCATGACCGAAAGTGTTAAAGAGGATCCAGCCACGGCGTCCCAGTGCGGTATCTGAACACGATCGTGTCGATCACCTGTCGGCGATCACCCTGCAATCCGTGCCACTGGGCATCCGGCGACGACCTACCAAGCCAGCCCTCCGATGCCGTGATCTGAAGGAAACGGGCTGGCAGACGGCGGCTCGTTCCCTGATAAGAAGGCCTGCGCGTTTCACCACTTAGCATCGCACTGGACGGCAGTAGAGGCGCCTGCCTGGAGCATGGCTGCACTGTGATGTCGTTCCGGCAGTCAATCGACGCCTAGCCTGTCGTTGGCAATTATTCCCGAACGTCCAGAGCGGGTTCTGAGCAGCAGCTGAGGCGTTTGAGTGTACTTGGAAGGTTTCCACCAGTACGTCCGATGTGACCATTGACTCGCAAGAGTGAAACTACTCGGGGTTTCGGGATACGGGTGAAGGTGTAATCTTCCCTTATGGCACAGAAGCATGTGACGATCTATATCGACGACCTCACTGGGGAGGAAACGCACGAGGGTACGACTCACACGTTTGCCCTGAATGGTGTGGAATACCAGATCGACCTGTCTCCCGACAGCTACGACCAGTTGCTCGAAGCGTTCGCGCCCTACTTGAAGGCAGCCCGGAAGGTGCGCGGAAGGGGAAGAAAGTCGCTGCCCTCCCGGCCTCACGCCGAGGGACCGCCCACCTCTGAGGTCCGGGAATGGGCCAAGGAGAACGGGTACGAGGTCAACGAACGCGGCCGGGTGCCTGCCAACGTCCGTGAAGCATACGAAGCCGCTCACTGACGCGCCCTTCCGCGGATCTGTTTCTCCTCTCTGGCCCACATAGGCGCATACCTGGGTCCGACTAGAGATCATCCATCCTGGTCCCGGCAGGGGCGACCTGCTGGGCATCTCAGCAGTCAAGAGAAAGCAGTCCGGGGTCTTTCAGGGCACGTCTAGCCCTGGAAGACCCCGGATCACTTTGGGCTGTCCAGACTACGGGGCCGAGGCAGCCTCATTCTTCCGGTCACGAGGTCGCGTCAGGCGCGGCTCGGCGGCCGTGGCATGGCAGAGAGCAGTGCGCGCGTGTAGGGTTCTTGCGGGTCTCCGAGTACCGATTCCGTAGTTCCACACTCGACGAGTCGCCCCTGGTGCAGGACGGCGACGCGATCACACAGGGCCCAGGCCAGCCCAACGTCATGGGTGATGAACAGCAGGCCAATGCCGTGACTGGAGCGAAGGCGTTCCAGGACTTGCAGCACCTGCGAGCGCACTGAAACGTCCAGGGCCGATACAGGCTCATCGCATACCAGTGCTTGGGGACTCACTGCCAGGGCGGCAGCGATGACAACTCGCTGCCTCTGGCCTCCTGAAAGCTGATGCGGATAGCTGTTCCAGTAGCGGTCAGCAGGCTCGAGCCCGCTGCGCTCTAGTGCAGATACCGCTAACGCTACCCTTTCTGATTCAGATTTTCCGATTTTATGGATATCCAGACCTTCTGTCACTTGTTGTCCGACTGTGCGGCGCGGATTCAAGGATTGATACGGGTCTTGGAAGATCATCTGGACTTGGCGGCGGAACGAGTGCTTGGACAGTGCGCTGTCGAGCAGCTCTCCCTGGTACAGGACTTGGCCTGTTGAGGGCTGTTGCAGACCCATCAAGGTGCGCCCGAGTGTGGTCTTTCCGCTTCCTGATCCCCCCACCAGTCCCAGAATCTCTCCTCTTTTCCACTGGAGATCTACCTCAGCCAGGGCTGTGACGGTGCTCGAGGTTCTGCGTCCGCGGAATGCGACACCCAGGCGACGGGCTTCGAAGAGCGGGTGATCTGTGCTGAGCATGACGGAGGTCCTAACTGGGGCGGTAGCAGCGCGCGCTGTGCCGTTGACCGAGCTCGATGATTGGAGGCTCAGCGGCGGCACACACGCTGTCGCCCCGCGGGCATCGTGGAGCGAATGAGCATCCCGTCCCGCGCCCATCCAAGGGGCTCGGAGGGTGGCCCGGGATGGGTGCCGGTATCTGGCGTTCCGCACCAAGGGCCGGCAGGGCGGCGATGAGGCCTTCGGTGTAGGGGTGCCGGGGGTTCGTGTAGACATGGCTGGGAGGACCGTGCTCGACGAACTGCCCCGCGTACATCACGGCGATCTCGTCGCACACCTCGCTCAGAAGTGCGAGGTCATGCGAGATGAGCAGGAGTGATAGGCCTAGTTCTCGGCGTAGCTCCTGCAGAAGGTCAAGTATCTGACGCTGCGTGATGACGTCGAGGGCAGTGGTGGGCTCGTCTCCGATGATCAGGTCGGGCTGGCATGCCAGGGCTAGGGCGATCATGAGCCGTTGGCGTTGGCCACCTGAGAACTGGTGCGGGTAGTCCCGTGCACGGGCAGGATCGAGCCGGACTTGTTCCAGGAGTTCTTTGACCCGCTGGCTCGTTGCCGCTCGGTCCGTTCTGGGAGTATGGGCCTCGATGGCTCCGCGGATCTGCTCCCCGACGCGCATTACCGGGTCGAGGGCGTTCAGCGCGCCTTGGAAGATCATCGAGATTCGTCTCCAGCGGATGGCCCGCATGCCGCGTGGAGAGAGCCGGTGCAGGGGGCGTGGGCCTGCGTCGGTCGAAAGGTAGATTTCACCTGCCGTCCGATGCAGTTCGGGTGGGAGGAGTCCCATGAGGGCGAGTGCAGTGGTGGACTTTCCGCAGCCTGACTCGCCGGCCAGTCCCAGCACCTGGCCTTTGCCGATGTCGAGGTCTAAGTCCTTGACGAGGGTCGCTCCGGGCACGCTGCGGCTGCTGACAGTCAGTCCGCGTACGGAGAGCAGTGGTTGCGTAGAGAGCGGGCTCATCGGTGTTCCCCCAGCCGAGGGTCAAGGTGGTGCTCGATTGCGTGCCCAAGAAGTGAGAACGCGAGGACGGCCAGGGCAATGCACAGCCCCGGGGGAATGAAGTAGGCCCACGCCCCTGACGTCAGCGCACCCGCACTCTGTGCGGATTCGAGCATTCCTCCCCAGGAAAAGCGGTTAGGGTCGCCAAGTCCCAAGTAGGAGAGGGTCGATTCGGTGAGGATCGCCAGGGAGACGTAGATGACCGCGTTGGCCAGTACAAGAGGCAGGAGGTTTGGTAGGAGCTGCTGGCGAACCAGACGGAGGTTTCCGGCTCCGAGTACGCGTGCGCGTTCCACAAACGCCCGCCCTTTGAGGGAGAGCACTTCGGCGCGGACAATCCGTGATGTGCCGGCCCACCCGAACATGCCTATCACGGCGATGAGCACGCCTGTCTGCCCTAAGGGTACTTGGCTTGCCCGGTTGCCGAGCAGGGCAGCTGCCAGGACGGCGACCGGAACGAGCGGCAGGACGAGGAACCAGTCATCCAGAATAGTCAACAGCCGGTCCGTGATGCCGCCGAACCATGCTGAAGCAACGCCAACCGCTGTTCCGATGACGGTAGAAACGACTGCGGCAGCGAGCCCCACCAGCATGGAGGCTTGTGATCCCAGGAGAAGCTGGGACAGAACGTCACGGCCGTTCTCATCCGTTCCCAGCCAGTGCTCCGCCGATGGTGTGGCAAGAATTTCAGTGGAGAAGGATGACGTCGCGTTGGGGTCCTGAGGAGCTAGTGCGGGAGCGAAGAAAGCGATCACGCTCAGGAGCAGCAGCAGGATCATTCCTGTTGCGCCACGCGGATCTCGCATAAGAGCCGTCAGGGTTGCAGCCATGCGGCTCCACCGTCCACGCCGGGTGGCTCGGAGCAGGTGCAGTGCCCTGGTGAGCTGGGCGTCGGTGTAGACGGGCTCATGAGACAGTTCGGGGGATTCACTCATGCTGATGGTCCTGTCAGTCCCGGATTCGGGGGTCAAGGCGGCTATAGAGGAGGTCTGTGGCGAGGTTCATCATGATGACCATGGCAGAGGAGAGCAGGAACAGCCCTTGCAGCAGGGGGTAGTCCTTGCCCTGGATGGCTTGCATGGTGAGGGTTCCAATGCCTGGCCAGGAGAACAGGGCCTCGACCGTGATGGCACCGCCCAGGACGAATCCCAGGTTCAGCCCGATGACGGTGACTACCGGAAGAAGCGCGTTGGGCACGATGTGGCGCCGCCTGATCGTGCGAGGGCGGAGACCGACTGCCCGGGCGGTGAGAACGTAGTCCTCCTGCATAGCGGCCACTACCGAGCTACGCATGTTCACCGAGTACTGCGCTAAGAGGCCGAGCGTGAGTGTTGAGATCGGCAGCACGGCGTGCTGCGCGACATCGGCTGCGTGCGCGAAGCCTGTCGCGGTTGACCCTGGCTCAGTTGCGTGGCCTGTGGGCAGGAGGGGGACGGCCTGGGCGAATGCGGCGATGAGTAACATGCCCAGCCAGAAGACAGGTATTGCGTAGAGGGCGACGCAGCCTTGTGTGAGCAAGGTGTCCCGGGCTCGCCCTCGTTTCCAGGCCGCGTGGAGACCGACCCACGGGCCGATCAAGGAGGCGAGGATGGTGGCAACGCCAGCAATTAGCAGCGTGTCGGGAAGGGCACCCAGGAGTTCGTCGACCACTGGCCGGTTGGTGATGAAGGAACGCCCCAGGTCGCCGGAGAGCGTGTCGTCAACATAGTGCTTGAACTGTACCCATTGGTTCTGGTCGAGCCCGCGTTGCTCGATGATGGCGTCTTGTGCCGCCTTCGGCAGCTTGGGGTTGCGGGCAAGATCCTGCTTCGGGTCGCCCACAGCGCGGAAGAGGAAGAAGTTGAAGCAGAGCACAAAGGCCAGGGTGCCGATTGCTGTGAGCAGTCTCTTGATGATGCGCATGCGGCCAGATCCCCTCAGTCCTCATCGGTCCAGTCGCGGACTGGGCTGTTCGCTGGCTTCCTGCGTCGGCCGGCGGCGAATCCAATGGCCGCTGCTGCTCCGGCGAGCAAGACCACGGAGGTGCGGGAGAATCGCCCAGTAGACCGGTCCGGGGGGGCGGCCTTGGGGATTTCGGGGCCTGGTTGCAGATTGGTGAGCTGAAGCCAGTTCGTTCCGAACGGTGATCCGTTCGGCTGAGGTGACTTCAGATATCCATGCCAGGTGTCGTTGCGGGTGAGGGTGAGGCTGTGAGAGTAGACCGTGGGGATGTAGGGGAGGTCCTTCATCGCAATCTTCTCCGCCTCGTGCATGGCGGTGACGCGTTCTGCGGCTTCCTGGCTCTTGAGCGCCTTGATGGAAACGCGGTCGTACTCAAGGCTGGAGTAGAAGGAGTCTTGCCATGTGCTGTCGGTCCGTAGAACCTCGAGGTTGAAGTCTGGGGTTCCGATGTCTCCAGACCACCCCCAGTAGAACGCGTCGAAGGTGGGGGCGTAGTGGTCTTCGTCCTTTCCAGGCGCATAGATTGCGTTATTGAGGGCGTCCTCAGTGACGACGGCCATGTCGATGGTTATACCGAGGTCGGCCGCCCAGGCGCGGATACGGCGTACGGCGTTCTGGTCCTGGTCTTCAGTGGATCGCACCATCATCTCGAAGCGTGCCTTCGTTCCGCCCTTGGTACAGGGCGTGTGCGTGCAGTCCCAACCGCCGGCGCGCAGGATGCTTCGCGCCTTCTCGGGGTCGTACCTGTACCCAATCTGCGGATCGCGTGAATGGTCCTTGAAGTATCGCGAATAGTATGGGGAGATGAGGCCGTACGCTGGGGGGTTCTGACTGCCGTAGACCGTTCTGGAAAGGGCCTCACGGTCGATTCCCCATGCAATGGCCTGGCGGATAGAAGAATCTTGCACGACGGCTACATCAGCACCCTTGCCTGGTCCAGAGCAGGCTCCTGCCCCCTTCGGCGGGCAGGAGTTAAAAGCGATCTCGGAGAATCCGGGGGATGCGGCACCCCAGACAGTGATGTCCTTGGCCGATTTGAGCTGTCCTGCCCATCTGCTGTTTCCCTCGGACACCATGTCCAGGCCGCTTAGCTTGAGGTCGCGCAAGGCCGCCTCGCCATCGTCGTAGTGCACGAATAGCACGCGGTTCATGGAAGGCTTAGAGCCTCGAAATGACGGATTGGGAATGAGTTCCGTTGTGCCGCTCTTGTCCCATTTCTTTATCCTGAACGGAGCCGTTGTGACGCTGGGCAGCGGTACAGGAGCCTTGTCGATCTTGTCGATTGGAACCTTTGCGAACACATGCTTCGGCAGGATCGGGATGAATACGGAGTCAATCCTTGCATCCGGTTCGGAGAGGCTGATGCGCACGGTCCTGAGGTCTGGGTTGGAAACGTCACGAACGCTGGTCAGGTAACCGCTCAGCATATTCGTCTCGTTAGTACGTACCGCGTCATAGGTCCATTTGACATCCGCACTGGTAAAGGGCTTTCCATCTGACCAACTGATGCCCTCCTTGAGCTTAAAAGTCCATGTCTTGCCGTCCGGAGATGTCTTGTAGGACTCGGCGAGAGAGTGCTCCAGGTCCGGACGGCCGTCTTCGGTCCGGTAGTTCAGAAGCAGATCGTAGGAAAGCTGCGACACGGTGCCAGCGATGACGTTCTGCTGCCCGAGGGGGTTGATGCTGTCGATTGGCTGCTCATGACCGATCCGGTAGTCATCGGTCTTTTCGGAGGCGGCGAGTGCTTGAGTCGGGGCTGCAAACAGCAGACTCGCGGCGATACCGGCACCAGCACCAGCCGCGATGAGGATGCGGGAAAACCGCTGCGGATTGAAGGACGAGGGCATGGCGTTGTGCGTGCCTTCCTGTATCTCAGGTTCGATGAAGCGGGAGGTGATGGCGGAACCAGTCCACGACTCGGCGATGTCGGTCGATTCGCCGATCCAGCCTCGCCAGCCCTTGCATTAAGTGATCAGATTCGGGGTAGAGAACGTAGGCAACCTGGCGTTTCAGGCGGCGCAGCGCTATGAACATGTGCTCGTTGTCCGCAGGAGGGCAACGGAGGTCGTCCTCACCCTGCAGGATGAGGAGGGGGGTGTGCATTCGTGCTGCGTGACGCACTGGCGAGAGGTCCCACAGACGCGCTGCTCCTTCCTCGCTCGTCGGATCTCCTAGGCCAGCCGCTTGAGCAAAGACCGGGCCGGTGTCGCAGGCACTCCAAGCGGTGATCTGGTTGCTCACGCCGTTCTCAGCCACAGCTGCGGCGAATCGGCCGCTGGTTGCCGCAAGCCAGTAGGTCAGGAAGCCTCCGTACGACATCCCGCACACACCGATGCGTCCCGGTTCGGCCAGCCCCGCAGCTGTCAGGTAGTCCAGTACCGCATGCGCGTCAGCAGCGTCAGCTTCGCCCCAGTGCCCGTGCAGGCCCTTCACCCACTCGCGGCCCTGGTCCAGTGATCCCCGTAGGTTCGGCAAGGCCACGCGGTAGCCGGCTGAAGCGAGAATGACAGCTTCCAGGGTGGGAACCGCGCCCCACTGAAGCGTCGGGCCACCATGGAGTGCGAGCACCAGCGGAGCCTGTCCGTTCACCCGCCCAAGGGGCTCGATCAGATAGACACTGATATCACCTGCGGGCCCCGGCACTTGCCGTGTCTCAATCTTTGGAAACACGTACCCTGCGAGCCACTGAGAGCCATTCCATGTCAGACGCCGAGGGCCCGCTGCCTCCAGGGCGAACACTTCCGGCGCGTATGGGCCGGCTGCTCGCGCCATGACCGCAACGGTAACCCCGCCATGTTCAGCTAGTGCCGACGCCTGGTAGCCCTGACCCGCGGCCACCAGGAGTTCCCCCGTGCTCAGGCGGACCGGAAGTACTTCCCCGGCGACACTGATCGTGGTGGTATCAGGGGAATCGTCGCCGTCGGTCCACCAGTCGAGCAAGTCACTCTCACCCCCAAGTTCACCAACCCAGTAGTCGGCAAATCCTGAGAGCATCGATACGCAGCGTTGTCCGGGTGCAACGTGGAAAGCCTGGGGAGGGTCGTCGGACCTCGGACATGAGACATCGTGGCCGATGGCAATAACACCGCCCGCTGCGGCAAGATGGTAGCGATGAACTCCCCCGGCAAGAAAGGTGACCTGCTGCAGCCCCGGCGGCGCTAGCGCTCCAGCCGCAAGCTTATGCACCTGAGGACAGGGGGTTATATCAGCGTCTTTGCCGAAGTCTGCCAGAACATAAACGCTCCCGTCGTTGCCTACTCGAGGGCGGGAGAGTCGGTTGAACCCGAATGTGAGCTGTTGTGCCGGTTCCGGCGTTTTGCTAACAGGCACCCTGTGCAGCTGGACTGAATGCAGTCGCAGCCCTTCTCCATCCCGGCGCCAGTCCGCGCGAGAGATCACACGGCAGACCACTCCGTCGCTCATCTCGTCCGGGTTGCAGGACGTGGGCACCTCAAATGGAGAGTCCGGATCGCTCGCCACAACAGCCAGCCACGTACCGTCAGGTGACCAATCGAAGTCGAGTACCGCCTCAGGGAATGTCGTGAGCTGATGGCGTTCACCTGTCTCCAGCGAGAGCAGCCGCACCTGAGGTGCATGCGTGCCGTCATCGCTGATGAACGCCAGAGTCTGGCCGTCCGGAGATATCTTTGGCCCTGTGTCACAGGTGGGGCCATCGGTAAGCCGCCAAGGCTCGCCTCCGGAATAGCTCACTGCCCAAAGATCTATACGGTCCCTGCCAGCGCAGATCTCTCTGCGTGTGTAAACGACGGTCCCGGTGTCGTCAGGGTTGACATGCAGATCCACCTGCCCAATGGCCACCTGCTCCTTGAGTATCTCCGGCGTTACGCGACGGACCGGCCTTTCAGCTGCCATGTAGAGACCTCCGGGAATCGTGCGGCTTGCGCACTCCGCCGGTTGCAGTGGGCAGCGTGCATACACACACCGTGCGGGAGAGCGGTTCGAGCATGCGTTGGCGCGCGGCTCTGTCGCCATCGAATGGCTGGCGGGCGCCTGTCCTAATTTGGGATGCTCTGAAGCGTCCCATCATGAGCAGCTGGTACTTATCGACGCTGCGGGAGCTCCGTCGGCAGGAAGCGAACCTTGCAGGCTCCCCTGACCTGCTCGATCAGCTCCTGGTCACCGGTCAGGTCGATCCGTTTCTGGTCGATCTCCCCCAGTCGCTCCGCCCAGCTGCTCGTCGGCCCCTCGCACTGCTCCTCGGTGGAGGGGAAGGCCCTCGGTTCGGCCATGTTCCTGTTCCCTTCTGGTCCGCCGCACTTCACGGCGCGACGGATCGATATCGAAAGAGGACAGCGAGGCACCACCCATGAGTCCCCATCCCCCGGTCGTCGTCGTGATGGCGTCGCCGGGACCGGCAAGACCACGATCGGTCCGCTGGTCGCCGAAGCCCTCGGCCTCCGCTACGCCGAGGGCGACGACTTCCACCTGGCTGCGGACAGCAAGCACCCCCTGGACGACAGCGACCGCGAGCGCTTGCTCTCACAGCGTGGGGTTCCCTGGTCACTCTGGCTTGTCTGACCTGATCCGCCAGACCCTGCACAACCGACAGCCCGCACATGTATCCCTCCAGGCGTCGGCGGCGTACTTCGATGCAGGCCGGCAACACGCTGGCGGCCCCCCGGTTGTGCTTGGTGCCTATCCCGGCGGATGCGGGAGGGGGAGCAGGAGAGGGCCTGCTGTGCAGCTTCGGCCTTCGCAGCGGCCGGGCCGGCCGTGGCTCGAGCTGGGTACGAACTCGCCGTTGGAGGCGGCGACGAAGCTGGCTACGCCTATACCGGCACCAGCCGTACTGTCTGTCGCGGGCATGGCCTGGAGCTTGGCCGCCTTCTCGGCGGTCAGGATGACATACCTTCGGCGCCCTTCGCGTTTGGCGGACACCGTCTTGTCCTTGCTGGCCACCGGCCGGTGCCGGTTGGCCTGCCGTGACCCACGCCCTGGAGGCGGACACGCGTGCACGGTCATGCGGGGTGGAATCCTACCGGCAGCCGTCGCCTCGCCGCCCTTAGGAACGTCCACGGTGCCGAACCAGTTCACGCCCCGGACCGGGGACATCCCGGCTTCGCACCAGCCTTCACGCGTTGGAAGAACGCGGCAAATGCTCTGTCCAGAGACCGCAAGGGTGTGAGGCAGCTTCGAGACGGAACTGAAGGAGTTCAACGGCGAACGCGATCGCGTCTGCCTACTCGTGCACCACCCGCCGAAGTCACCCTGCCGAAGCCGATCAACAGCCTGAAGAGCGTCAGCTCCCGCTACTTGCGCGCCGAGTGCACCGGCCGCATCAACCGGATAGGGTTGGGCTCCCTACTCTGGTCCCGCTCCTTCCTCGCCGGACCATGCGGCGGCGCACCGTTTCAGCATCGTCCGTCAGCGCATCGAGAGCCAGAAGCGTCCCAGCTGACCGTCACCAGGGAGGCGCAGCAGACTCCGGCACTGAACACCTCCGGGCCAGGATGCGATCCCTCCCCGGCTGAAGCGGGGATACCCACGCAAGATCAGGCATGGACGGGCGTCCCCTGCCGGATTGTCCGTCCAGAACACCGACTTGGCCTGAGTGAACGTCCGGGCTCCCCAAAGAACCCACTGAGCGGGCCACCGCGAAGGCGGCACCGTCCCGATCAGCCGATTCAGCCAGGCTCTCGGAAGGATCCACAAGCCGAACCCGGCTTCACACGATCGGATCCAGTGAAGTTCCCGGTCGCAGCACTGGCGCCAAGGCAACGGCCATGAATCTGGGGACCACGCCGACATAGCTATGACCCGGCACCAGTGCGAACCAGAGACTCATCTCACCGACTGCTCACGAGCCCAGCCGCCGCTGAGAGCTGCTTCAGGCCTGCCCCCCTGTAGACACTGGTGAACAACGAGACCGGCGGCCGCAATCTTCGCTCAAGTTTCAGTTTGAGTCCCGCCTGGAGGATGAGGCAATGGCTCCCACCGCACCCTCCAGAGCACTTGCCCCCACCCCCTGCACCCACAGTAGCCAGATATGAGCATACAGTTACATAACCCCATCCCCGGGGGCCTTCGCACACTCCGCCTCCAACCGCGGCAAGTCAATCGAGAGAGAATGTGAGTACCATCTAACGGCCACCACACCCACAGAGAAAGCGAGTGGCCGTGCCCGAGCTCACAGATCAAGCTTCCGACATCAAGTCGCAATATGCGGCGAAGATCGCCGCAGACCTGGAACGCAACACTCAGGACCAGCAGCGCATCAGCTCGCAGCTCGTCGGCCTCAAGGATCAGCTCTTCACACTGCAGCAGAACCACTCGCTGCTCCTGAACATGCAGCAGTCGCTCACAGGTACTACTCCTCCCTCGGGCAAAGCTGTCGGCAGCGCCTCCGAGGGGAAGCCCGCACACAGGAACGGCTCAGACTCGCCTTCCAGGAAGGCCGAGACCCGCGCCCCCAAGCAGCGGCAAAAGTACACTCGCACAAACGGCAGCCCCACTCTTCGAGAGCTCGTCAGCAACGCTCTGGCCCACCAGGACGAGCCCCGCTCTGCCGCCGAGATCACAGCAGATCTGGAACAGAGCCACCCTCAGCGCAGCATGAGTATTCCGGTAGTCCGCAATACGCTCGAGGGCCTGGTGGCCAAGGGCCTCGCCTCACGCACGAAGCAGCAGAAGTCCGTCTTCTACTCAAGCACAGACGCGTCAACTGACGTCTCCGATACCTCAGAGAAAGTGAGCTGACCGGCCCACCCAAGACCGCGCTATTCGGGCAAACCGCCGCACCGCCTCAGTTCCGACATGGCGGCTGCAAGACGTCATGCGGCGATCAACGGTGACGGATCATCCGTGCGGTCGGTCGGGGCGGGGGCATTCGTGTGCGGCCGGCGTCTCGGGGTGCACACGACGATCGAAGACAAGGGCAGACGGCGGCACACCCCTTACGGAGCGGGCATCCGAGCGACAGGATGCCCGCCCCTTGCCCCCGGCCACGTCTCCGAGGCAGGCTTGCCTTTCAACCGCACCACACAGCCAGCGCCGACGCCTCGCCGAGGCGCCGCACCCCTGAGCCAGCGCCAGCGGCCATCACATCCCATCAGTTTCACTGGTTTCGTCCCATTGGTGGACCTCAGAAGCTGCGACTCGCCGAGATCCCCACCTTCGGCTAAGCGGTCTTGCGTAAGTCGGTTACCGCTGGCCGGAGCAGAGTGTCTCGCTGTGCCAGAGCCTGCTCGACCGTGGCCTGGAGTTCTTCGATCCAGGGGTAGGCCCGGGGTAGGCCCGGATCGGGATGTCCTCGTACTTCACCGATCGCCAGACCCGCTCGGCCTTGTTCAGTTCGGGACTGCAGAGCGGCAGGTAGAAGAAGGTGATGCCGTGTTCTTCGAGCTGGGGCAATGCGTCCTTGATTCGTCGGCTGACGTGGGTGGAGGCGTTGTCCAGCACGATGGTGCATGGCCGGTGCCGTGGGCTGGCAGACGTGGCGGCCGAGATGCCGGGAGGGGCGTCGGGCCTGCGACCTGCGTGTCTATGAATTCCCGCAGCAGGTCGCAGGTGACTTTGCCGGTGGTGGTGCGGAAGACCGGCCGAGGCCGGTCACCGTCGGCGCGTAGGGCGCCGAGTGCGTTGACCCGACGTCCGGAGGTTCCTTCCTGGCAGACCACGGCGCGGGTTCCGCGGCGGGCAGAAGCCGGCGAAGACGCAGCTGGAGGGGCCGAAGCCGCCCCGTCCGCTATCAGCATGGTGTCCAACTTGCCCCTCGGTTCCATCGTCTTTATCCAGCGATTCTGCACAGGCTCACCCGACCCACGTCAGCACCCTTTCGGGTCCGGGCAGTGCCAGTATCCGGACGGTTATGCGGGGCGACCGGCGGAGATTCCGATCGTCTGCCCCGGGTTCCCGTTTCCTTTCGGCTTCCGGCGTTGGCTTCTTGGGCCGTCCTGTTCCCGCTGGGGAGTTGAGCCTTCCTTACGGTCGGCTGACCGAGCCAAAGCGGCCTTGACCTCAACGGGCTTTCCACGTTCCACACGAATGAGATACGACCGGGGTGGGTGCTCCCTTTACCCCGAGGCGGCGGTGTCCACCTGGCCGGAGTGACCTCTGCCGGCCAGCACCTGCCGCTTCTCAACGGCTAACGAGCTCGTGCACGGTAGGCGGTGAGGCGTCGAGCCACGGATGGTCGATCATGGTGGGGTGGTGGGGACCGTGACTCGTGCAGCGATCGTCAGCA
>NZ_JBHTSA010000152.1:0-17475 GCF_042795405.1 Streptomyces sp. NPDC056480
GGCGAGCCAGATGCTCCACCCGCCGCATCGGCACCATCGTCCAAGCCGTCCACACCCTGCTGATCTGCAGCTATGCAGGATGAAAGAAGCTCAGTAACGTGCGACAGCCCCTTGTTTGGAGGGTCGTCCCGTACCCGGTGCGACGGAGGCAGCCACGCCGGGTACGGAGCATGTGAAGGCAGGACGCGATGCCTGCCGATCATCAGGACTGTGGGAAGCTAGCAGCGATGCCTCGCTGCTCAGCGGACCGACCATATTGCCAGGCGGTAGCCATACCCAGCGCGGTGGGAGCGTCCGCGATGCCAGCACCAGTACAGGCTGGGTCTGCTCCCGGAACCAGCTGGCAGGCTGTACGCAGCAGGTTGTAGAGCTGGCTAGTCCGGACGGGGGTGCGGCGCATCGCTTGGGTGCGTAGCTGATCGTGGTGGGCGAGCAGGAGGGCAGCGAGTCCGGTGGCATGGGCAGCGGCGATTGCGCTTCCGCCGGCGGTGGTATAGCCGCCGCCTGCAGCGGTGGTGATAGCCGCGACGCCTGGTGCGGCTAGGTCCACTCCGGGTCCTGCCGCAGTGAATGGAGCGGGACAGAGACCGGCCCACCGGGGCTGCAGGAAGGTGTGAGGGCGGTCTGCCGGGTGAGCAACGTGTGTGAGGGCGCCGACGGCAAGGACGTGGGGCAGAGCAGCGGGGTGGGTGAGGGGACCTGCAGTGTCACCAGCAGGGGCCACAATAGCGATGCCGGCTGCGTGTGCGTCGAGGAGCTTCCAGGCGGCCAGCTGGGAAGGAGCGGGGTAAGCGAGGTTGACCTGCGCGATATCAATGCGGTGAGTGATGCAGTAGTCGACGGCTTCCAGCAGGTCGCTGACATGCCCGCCGGGGAACAGCTTCAACGCGTGCACTTCGGCTTCAGCTGCAATGCCCGTGATCCCAATGCGGTTGTCCGCCGCTGCGATGATCCCAGCGCACCAGGTGCCGTGTCCCGTGGAATCCTCTCCACCGAGGCGTGTGAAGTCGTAGCCCGTGCGGACGGTGTCTTTGAGATCGGGATGGGTGATGTCTGCGCCGGAATCGAGTAGGGCAATCTTGATCCCGTGGCCTCGGTACGTGGGCGGAATCTGGTGCAGGCGCATCGCCTGCACCCCCCAGCTGGTCGCAGGCCGGTCAGGGAAGCCCTCGAAAGTGTCGGCCAGCGCTCTGAGCTCCACAGTAACCTCCTCACCGTCAATGGTCAGGCAGGGATTCTCCAGGTGCAGTGGCCAATAGCCGCTCGCCGGGCGGACGTAGAGGGCTTTCAGAGTGGCCGGGGTGTCCGCAGCCAGGGCAAGCTCCGCACGGCCGTCGCGGCTGGCGACGGCATGGGTGGTGGCGCCAGTTCCGATGGCCCATACATGTGCACCGGGCAGCATCTCGCCGTCGCTGCCCTTGACTAGCACTCCCAGCCGGCGCGGTTCTGACAGCGGGATGGCGAGCGCCGGATCCGCCCCAGTTGCAGTCATGCCCAGGGAGCCGAAGACCTGCGTGGGGGTATAGGATAGAGGTTGGTCGATCTCCACGATCACCTGCGGATTGGCCGCCAGCGCCCGGGCCCGTCCCTCGGACATCAGCACCACTACTACCGGAGGGCAGGCTGGACGCGCCTCGGCGAACGCCCCCAGCCCCCGCGAGCGGGACGGCCAGACGTGTGCCACTGGCTCAACCTCGGGGTCCTCTTCCAGCAGAGTGAGCAGTGCTGAAGCCTCGATCGGCGGCGCCTTGCTGCCCGGCAATCCCAGCGGCCGGGGGGCCACAAGATACCGGCCTCGCCTTGCCTGCCGGCCCCAAGGCTGGGCATCTGCTGGCGCCTCTGGCCGGAGCTGCCCACCCGGTCTGCCGGGCTGTACTCCATCCGGCCCCTCAAGCCCCATCATCCGGTCATTGCTGTCCGGCTTCATGTCGCCGCCCTGCTCACTCATCGCCCAACCGCCGCCTCAAAGAGTAAGTTCGTGACCCGCCACATACGCTGCACTGCAAACGTCTGTCGAACGTCAGCCTGACTGCCCCCGCCGGGCCGGGCGAGCCGCTCACCAGAGACGGCCCGCCCGGCTATGTCTCACATGCCCAGTACGGGCAGCTGCCCGTACTGGGGCTGAATCCCGGACATGCCCTGACCATGCGCAGGCCCGTGGAACTGACCGGCCTGGCTCTGTGGCAGCTGGATTCCAGGGAACGAGCCGAACAGCCCATGTGCCTGCGACTGCCCTGCCTGGCCACGACCGCTGGTCTGCATGAGCGCGGTGTGCATGATCGGGGCGATCCGACGGGCGCACTCAGTCAGAACCTGGCCGACCGCATGCGGGGGGATCTGTCCCTGCGCCTGGATTCCCATCAGAATCTGCGTGTCCTTACGCAGTTGCTCCACCACCGCGCTCATCACCACCGCCGAACAGCACAGCGACAGCTCTCTCACTAGAAGCGGCAGCTGCTGGCCCTGAGTCTCGAACGGCTGCTGCGGGGCCGACCGCCCTTGAGGCTGGTGGCCAAACGGCTGGCTCTGAGGTTGCATCCCCCAGAAGGACGGTGCGGACATCTGCTGACCGTAGTAGGCCTGTTGGGCCTGCGGTTGACTCTGCTGGGGGGTGTAAACGGACACGCGGAACTCCTCCTTGAGTTTCCAGGGAATGGAACGTCGGCACACCAGACAGCGGGGCTGCCGACACGCAGCAGCAAACCACTAACTAACCATGACCACATTTCGTGACATACCGCCAAGCGGTTGAGCCCCATCGTAAAGTTACTGAGAAGTCATATATGCGCCGTTGCCTACACGACCATCCAGCCAGGGCGCGGTCTCGGAGCACGCTGGCATCGTGAAAAATCGGTGCTCTCTCCCTTTGTCGCCGATGATGTGTCACTACCGCTGCCTCCGATGCTCACGGCGCCCGGGCCGCACTGGACCGCCTGCAGAAGTCGACTGCGCATAGGAAATCTGCGGCTGATCACTGCATCTCGCCCGCCTGCCCAGTGGCGGCACCGTCCGCTAACGGAACTGCCGCCCGGGCCGGAAGCAAGCTCGGCGGGAAAGTAATCGCAACGGCTCCAGCCGCCCACGAGCTGGTGATTTGAGTCAGAGATTCGTCGGCAGTAGGCGGTGAGTTTGTCGAGGATCTCGTCGGCTGTCTTCGTTCAGACGAACAGTCTGAGGTGTTCGTTCCAGTCGGTGAGCCAGGCCCGGATGTCGCGTTCGAGGGCCTGGACGGAGCGGTGGACGCCGCGCTTGAGCTTCTTCTGCGTGATTTCGGCGAGCCGCCGTTCGACCAGGTTCAGCCGGGACGCGCTGGTCGGCGTGAAGTGCGGGTGGAACCGTGGGGCCGACAGCCACCTTTTGCACTCCGCTACCGGTGGCGGCGGTGCAGAGAGCCGATGACCTTGCCGGTGGCGGCCTCGAGCGCGGAGAACAGGGTCGTGGTGCCGACCCGGACATAGTCGTGGCTGCGGTGTTCTGGAGCACCCGGCACCATCGGAAGAACCGGCTGGGACCGGTCCAGTACCCTGGATCTGCGACTTCTCGTCCACACAGAGAACGAGCGCCTTCTCCGGCGGGTCGAGGCAGAGGCCAGCGACGTCGCGGGCCCTGTCGATGAACAACGGATCCGTCGACAGCTTGAACGTCTGTGACCGGTGCGGGGTCAGGGCGAACGGCCGCCAGAAGCGTGACACCGCCGACTGCGACACCCCCGTCGCCTCGGCCAGCGACCTGGTCGACCAGTGGGTCGCGTTCTTCGGCGTCTCCTCGAGCGTCTTGACGATGACCCGCTCGACATCGGTGTCGGTGATCTCCCGCGGGACCCCGGGCCTCGGGTCGCCGGACAAGCCGTCCAGTCCGCGTTCGATGAAGCGACGCCGCCAGGTGCGGACCGTGTCCGGGGTGATCCGCAGCCGGCGGGACACCTCCATGATCGAGTGCCCCTCGGCGCACGACCGCTGAGCCAGAGCCTGAGCTGTCGTCCGGCGACGCACCCAGCCCTGCAACACAGCCCGTTGGGCTTCAGTGAGCTTCTTCGATGTGCCAACCGATCGGGTGACGGTCCGTGAAGCGCATCGAGCGCGGCCCCCGGGCTGTTGATCGAGATGTCTGACGTCTCAATCACGTTGCTCGGTGGCCTCGTTGGTCATCCATCCTGCCGCACTCAACCTGCCGCATGCACTCGTGGAGTGGGTCACCATGCTGATCGTCACCCGTGAGAGCGGTCGACGCCGCAAGCTCCGCCCGTCCCAACGCGCGATGGCGGCACTGGTGCACCTGCGCGAACACACCACTCTAGCGAAGACCGCCGCCGGGCTCGGCATCAGCGAGTCCACCGCCCACGCCTACACCAGCGCGGTCCTCAACCTGCCCGCCGCACGTGCACCGGTGTCCGCGTACTCGTCGGAGTGGCTCTGGCAAGAATTTCGTAGCCGGAGATCATCTCGGTGACATGGCCAGCCGGTCCGCGTAGCGGCGGCGGAGGTGGGCGATCAGAACGACGCGATGGCGGAGGAGCGGGACGCTGGCGCGTCCGGCCATCAGGCGTTTCTGCAGTTTGACGTCGGTGATGCGGCGTTCGTTGACGCCGGAGTTGTAAGGGGTGGTGATTCCTTGGGCGATGGCATGCCGGTCTTCGCGCAGAGCTCCGGCGAGGCCCACGAGTGGGGCCAGACCGCTGTTCGCGAGGTCGTTCAGCCAGCCTGAGAGAGGTTTCGCGTCGCGATTGTCGAGCATGGCGGCGAACCGGCGGACCAGGTCGTGGGTGACTCTGAGTTCAGGGCAGTGGCCGAGGAGTCGGGGCAGCCGGTCGTTGACGTGAAGGTTGCGACGGTGGGGGTGGGTGGTGATCCAGCGTGCGGCTTCGCGTGGCGAGGGCGGGCGTTCGCGTGGTTCGTCCAGGGGCAGGCCCCGTCTGAGGGGTGCGATGGCCGTCTTCACGCGCTGGTAGTGGCCGGGGTAGCCCTTGGTCTGAAGTTCTTCGTGCAAGATCTTTGCGCTGTGCTGTCCCTCGTCCCAGCGTTGCTGCAGGTAGTCGAGGTAGGGGTCCAGGGCGGAAGGCTTGCGGGGCGGGCGGCGCATCACCTCTTGCCAGGTCCGAGCCCGGGCGTATTTGCCGACCGTGCGGCGGTCCAGGCCGAGTTCGCGGGCCACGGAACTGCGGCTCCGGCCGGTGCTGGTCAGCGCCTGCACTGCTTCGAACAGCCTGCGGGCGTGACGCGCGGCCCTGGTGTCCTCCGCGGTGTTCCCGGCGGTCTCCTCGGCTGGTGCGGGATCGCTCTCGCTGGCCGCGGACAGTGCGGCCGGCAGGCAGCCGCAGTGTGCGGAGGCGATGTCCTGGACGCGGCGGGAGAGGCCCTGCCAGAGATGGAAACGGTCGCTGACCTGCACTGCACCGGGGGCTCCGCCCGCAATGCCCTGCCGGTAGGTGAGGGAGCCATCGCGGCAGGCGACCTCGACACCGGGATGCTCGCGGGGCCAGCGGCTGAGCTGTTCTGCGTCGCGTCCTTCCCAGAGCGTGAGCGGGAGGCGGGTGGTGGCGTCGACCAGGAGGGTGCCGTAGGTGTCGCCGTAGAGCGCGAAGTCGTCCACCCCCAGCACCCGGGGTGTCTCCAGCGGCGGGAGTGGCACCCGCATCAGCTGAACCAGGACGGTGCACCGCGAGAGCCTGATGCTCAAGGTCCGCAGTATCCGGGCACCGCCCCGGCCCGCCAGCACCACACCGACGTCCTCCACCAGGCGCTGCAACTGCGGTGTCCGCCGTTGATAGCGCACGGTCAGCCCCGCTATCTGTTCGGCGAAAGTCACCTTCGGGCACGTCGCGTTCTTGCAGTACAGACGTCGTACGGACAAGTCGATGCCCACAGGCCGCCTGCCGGCGAGAGTGACGTCGGCGAGGCGGCGTACATAGCGGCTGTGGCACCACTCGCTGAGCTGGCCGCATCCCGTACATCCTGCGGGAACACCGGACCTCATACGAGCACCTACAACCACAGCGGCATCAGAGACATCAACCGAGACAACCAGTACACCAGCCAACTGCGGCAACAGACTGCCCAGTTCAAGAGAGCACAGCCACAGGCCGCCCGCTACGTGGAGCTGCAGACCGTGTCACCGAGATGATCTCCGCCTACGGAATTCTTGCCAGAGCCACGTTCACGTGTACGCCGACAACCGGGCCTGCTCAAGACGCTGCGCGACCACGAACCCGACTTCGTCCTGCTCGACGGCACCCTCGCCGAATGCGACCGGGCCGACTACTCGCACAAGCACCGCCGCCACGGCGTGAACGTGCAGGCCGTTACCGATCCCGACGGGCGGCTGCTGTGGCTCTCGCCCGCCCTGCCGGGCCGCACCCACGACCTGACCGCCGCCCGCACCCACCGCATCATCCGGATCTGCAAGCGCCAGGGCGTTCCTACCGTGGCCGATCTCGCCTACCAGGGCGCCGACGCCACCGTCCGCACCCCCTGCTACCACCACCGCGAACAACCCGAGCACTACCAGCAGTTCAACCGCGAACACGCGCGGCTGAGAGCTCCTGGGGGAACGCGCCTTCGCACAGCTGAAGTCCTGGCGCATCCTCCGCCGAACCCGATGCTCCACCCGCCGCATCGGCACCATCGTCCAAGCCGTCCACACCCTGCTGACCTGCAGCTATTCAGGATGAAAACGGCACAGTCACCAACAAATGGCGGAATCTTCGGACCAGAGCGACTCATACCCAACCAACGACGAATCTCCGACTCAGGTCAATAGCGATCCCGCACTCCCCATGCGTCTGAAGGGCCCCTCGGCCGCCATCAGGCACAAGGCCACACAACACCCGCAGCTTTCCCCGTTACTGACTTGAGCTCGTCAGGGTGAGAGTGGGACTGTAAGAAAAACGGTGTAACTCCGATCATGGAAGAGTGCACCTGTGACCAGCGAGAACATAGCCAAGGCGTCCGGTTCGGGGCCTGTGCCGGCAGTGGTGGATGACCGGTTCATCGAGGAGCTTGTGTCCCGGGCTCAGGCCGATGGTCTGCGGCTGACCGGTGAGGGCGGTTTGCTGCAGCAGCTGACGAAGCGGTTGCTGGAGTCCGCTCTCGAGGGCGAGATGACCGGTCATCTCGGCTATGGCCGGCACGATCCTGCCGGGAAGAATGGGGGCAACCCGAGGAACGGCAAGCGGTCCAAGACCGTCGTCACGGATGTCGGCCCGGTCGGGATCGAGGTCCCGCGGGACCGTGACGTGCCTTCGAGCCGCAGATTGTCAAGAAGCGCCAGCGCCGGCTGACCGGTGTCGACGAAATGGTTCTGTCGCTGTCGGCGAAGGGCCTGACCCACGGCGGGATCTCCTCGCATCTGGCCGGGGTCTGTGGCGCCGACGTGTCGAAGCAGACCATCTCCACGATCACCGATTCAGTGATGGAGGGCATGGCCGAGTGGCAGGCCCGTCCTCTCGACCGCGTCTATCCGGTGGTCTTCATCGACTGTGTGAACGTGAAGATCCGTGACGGGCAGGCAGCCAACCGGCCCGTCTATATGGCCTTGGCGGTCACGGCCGAGGGCCATCGCGACATTCTCGGCCTGTGGGCCGGCGGCGAGGGTGCCAAGCACTGGCTGAGGGTGCTGACGGAGCTGAAGAACCGCGGCGTCGAGGACGTCCTGATGCTCGTCTGCGACGGGTTGAAGGGCCTGCCCGACGCGGTCGGCGAGGTGTGGCCCAAGACCGTCGTGCAGACCTGCGTCGTCCACCTGCTGCGGGCGTCGTTCCGTTATGCCGCCCGGCAGGACTGGGACAAGATCGCGAAAGCCTTGAAGCCGGTTTATACGGCTCCGGCCGAGGACGCCGCGACCAGCCGGTTCCTCGAGTTCTGCGAGGAGCGGGGACATAAGTATCCGGCGATCGTCCGGCTCTGGGAGAACGCCTGGGCGGAGTCCGTGCCGTTCTTGCAGTTCGACGCGGAGATCCGGCGGATCGTCTGCACCACCAACGCGATCGAGTCCGTCAACGCCCGCATCCGCCGGGCCGTGAAGGCCCGCGGCCACTTCCCCTCCGGGAACGCCGCCCTGAAGTGCGTGTATCTCGCGGTCATGTCCCTCGACCCGGCCGGCGCCGGCCGCAAACGCTGGACCACCCGCTGGAAGCGGGCCCTGCAGGCCTTTGACATCGCCTTCGACGGACGCCTCACCAACAACCGAATCTGACCTCATCAGCAACCAAACCGGTTACACCGTTTACTGGACAGACCCGTGAGAGTTGCTCGAGGAGGGTCAGGCCGGTCCCCGCTATGAAGCCGTCGAGTGTGTGGGGCCGGTATTGCAGGCGTTTGAGGCGGTTGCGGACGAGTGTTTCGAGCTGGCCGAGGGCCATGACGGCGAGGCTGGCGAGGCTGCGCTTGACGTGGGCCCATACCCACTCGACGGGGTTGAGATCAGGTGAGCAGGCAGGCAGCAGGAACACTGTCAGCCATTCACGCTCGGCGACGAGGTGGCGCATCCTGCGCGAAACGTGGGTGTTCAGGCGGTCCCAGACCAGCACGACCGGCGCCCTGACCAGCTGGTGGACGCCATCGATCAGCGCGATGAAGTCCTGCTCGCCCATGCTGCGACGTGTGCCCTTCCCCGCAGGGTGGCTCCGCAGACGGTGACACAGCCGGGTCCTCGAACCAGGCCGCATCGCGATCAGCCCGGCCACCGAGAGCCGTCCCGATCGCCGGCCACTGATGGTGACGACCGGAGTCACCCCGCGCCGGCCCCAAGTCCGTCCCCGGGGCGGCCTGCGGGTGAACCCGGCCTCGTCTTCGAAGCAGACGTAACCCCCACAGGCCGCCCCCGCCCTTTTGCCTCCGCCCAGATCGCCTCCTTCCACACGGTGACGGCCTGCTCATCGCGCTCAGCGACCCGCCGGGCGGGGACCTGCGCACTGAAGCCCAGCCGGTGCATCAACCGGGTCGCGCCCGGGACGCTGCAGGAGACATGGAACTTCCGGCCGATCAGCGTGGCCACCCCTGAGGCGGTTCACACCTGGTCCCCCACCCAGCCATGCGCAGCCGGCCCCTGCTCCAGATACACGGCCAGCTTCTCCAGAGACCGCTGGGACAGGCGGCACCGCGACCCACTCGGACCGCGGGAGACCAGAGCCTGGACACCACCGTCCCGCCACAACTGATGCCACCGATAAGCCGACTTCACGCTCACCCGCAGCCGCAGCGCAACCTCCGACGGCTTGATCTGCTTCTCGAACAGATCAGCCGCCTGCATCCGTACCGTCTCCCGGCGCCGGCGCCCCGCAGGCGTCAGCCCGCCCCCATCCGCATACCTCACACACAACGGATACACCCACCCGCCCCCACCATCGGCTTCGCGAAGATTCACCCCGACGAGCTCAAGTCAGTACCCGCCAAACTCCAAAGAATTGCGGCGTCCACAAGTGAGGGTGCGGTGCATATTGGGGTGCAGGCCGGTCAGACGCAAGTCCGTCCGCGCCGCACGGGCATCTTCGATCAGTCTCTCCAGCGCCTGCAAGCCAGTGCCGTCACAGAAGACAAGACCCGTGAGATCGAGAAGCAGCCGACGCGGTCGATGGGCCAGGGCTGCAACAGCGGCCCGCCTCACAAGCGGGACGGTGGCCAGGTCAAGCTCACCCGTGACTCGAAGCAGGACGGCACCGCCACAACGGGTGCTATGAACCTGCAGCAGCTCCTCTGCTCTCACAACCGCCTCCGTGGGCCCGAGGTGAGCCAGCAGTCCGCTTCGTTCCCTTGCAGTATCCAGGAGGCACCCATAAGCGTCCATTTTAGCCTGTGCCCTTTGTGGCGAGGCGGGCGTTGAGATCGTCAGGGTGCTGGGTCGGCATCATCCTCGATGAGCGCAGGTACGACCCCGACAAACACCACCTCCTAGCCTGGAGGCTGGAAGTGAGACCGCTTCGTCGCGCAGCAAGCGCCCAGCAGCGCCCCATCACCATCACGCACAAGGATCTGTCATCCGGGGACCCACCAACTTCATGGCTTACGCCGACCCTCGCAAATGCAGGACGGCTGGCACCAGCAGCTGTGGCCCCGCCTCCTCATCGAGGACATGCTCGAAGTGACCTGCCTGCCTCCTTCACCCATAGAATCTGCGCCACGGCGACGTGGTGATCACGGCCATCCACAAGTCCGTCCACCGCACCGCACTCGCTATGAAGCACGCGGCCCGAGACCAGGAACACCAACAGTCCTGGCTGCCTCTTACGCCGCACGCATTCGGGTCGTCCTTTACGGAGTGATGGCGCCGGCCAATTCCACCCCTCAGGGCTGTCCTTCAGATCATCGGATTGTTGGTCCGATGGTGAGGGACAGGGAGATTTCTGACGCCGTGCGGCTGGAATCGCACCGTTGCGGCTGCCTGCGGGCCGAGCTCGCGGCCTGCGGCGCTATCACAGCCAAGTGATCAAGGGCATCGTGTTCACGTTCCATACCGGTCTGCCCTGCCTGAGCAGTTCAGTCCGTGGCAGACCGCCCACGGACGGTTCCCCTCTGAGGCGGCGACAGCACCTTCGACTGGCTGCTGAACCCGGCCCGGACGCGCGCGGGGGCGGACCGGCTGGTCGCGATCGATTCCACAAGCGCGCCAGCCCACCAGCACACCGCGGCCAAAGGGGGCTCGCGGAATGCGGACTCGGCCGCTCCTGCGGGAACCGACCAGCAAGATCGCCTCGCCTGCGACGGCCAAGTCCGGCCGTTAAGCTTCTGGTCACCATCGGCAGCCGCAACAACTGCACCCCCGACCGAAGCCGTCATCAGCAGCATCCATGTCCTGTGGCCGGGCCAGGACCGATCACGTGGTCACAGACAAGGGATACCCGGGCCCGCACATTCTGGGCCCGCCTCCGCTGGCGAGGGATCGAAGCCCCCTGGTCCGTGAACGCGCCGACCAGCTCGCGGGACGCAAACGCCGCTGTGAACGGCCTTGCGTCGACAAGGCTGCCCCCGGGGCGGCCACATCCTCGGACGCGGCTCCCGTCACCTCAAGCAGCGGCGCGGCATCGCCACCTGCTACAACAAGCACCCCGACCGCCATCACCCTCGCCAGCACCCTCATCTGGCTCACCCTATGATCGGCAAGACGCTACCCAGACCGCTCCGAAGTGCCTAATGAAGTAGAAAGTACTCAGGGCCGCGGAAGCCGGGAACGTGGAGAGTGATGACCGAAGGAGCTCCCATCAGCGCCGAGGCGAACTCCTCACTACGTTCGGTGTCCTCTTCCGTGAAGCAACGTATCGACGCTTCCAGCATTGCACCGACCCAAGACTCTCCGACCCGACACCTGACCTAGCGGGCCGGAGAGGCCCGCCCATGCAGACAGCAAAGCGGCGGGCGATGGGGGCAGGGCCTCTTCCAGCGCCGTAGGAGACCCTGCCCCTCCCCCGGCCCAAACGGCCTCTTGCGCAAACAACCGGCCGGCGCGGGTAAATAGGCTGGCAGTATCTTGGCTGCGTCGCCCCGCACCGTAAGGACCATCCCCCACTCGGCATGGGGCTTGCACGGTGGAGGACCACCCTCGGAGCGAGCCCATCTAGCTTGATCTTTAACCATTGAGTCCGAACGAGCCCTCGTACTTGATCACTCGGACTGGTAACTGCCATACGCGCAGGCGGCCTTCGGCTGAGCATGTGATCCGACCAAGGAACACACAAGCTCAGCACGAAGGCCGTGGGGATGAGTCTGTCGCATCATGCTGTCCGGCAGGATCCGTTTGCGGGACTGTCAGGCTTCCGGGGTGAGTTCCACTCCTGTCTGGCCAGGCGTGCGGACGCACTGTTCGAGCTCGCGGACGCGGTGTTGTGCGCCGGCGGTCCGGTCCGGTCGCTGGTGGAACTGTCGCTGGTGGGCGAACACCGTCGCGGGCACGGCGGGCTCTACGACGCTCTGGCCGCGGGCCGGGCCGATGTCGCCCGGCTTCGGCGAGCCCTGGCGACGGTGTCGCTGCCGCGGGCGGCGGACGGCCGGCTGGCCCTGGCCGCCGACATCACCTGCTGGCTGCGGCCCAGTGCCCACACCTCACCGCAGCGGATCCTGTGCCACACCTACGGACGCGGCAAGGACCAGCACATTCCCGTTCCCGGCTGGCCCTACTCGATGATCCGCGCGCTGGAGACCGGCCGCAGTTCCTGGACCGCGCCGCTGGACGCCCTGCGCCTGGCACCGGGCGACGACGCCGCCACGGTCACCGCCCGGCAGATGCGCGAGCTGGTCGGGCGGCTGATCGAGGCCGGGCAGTGGAAGGACGGTGACCCGCAGATCCTGATCGTGGTGGACGCGGGATACGACGTGCCCCGCCTGGCCTTCCTGCTGAAGGATCTGCCGGTGCAGGTGCTGGGCCGGATGCGCTCGGACCGCGTCCTGCGCCGAGCAGTGCCGCCCCGTGAGCCCGGCGTCCGAGGCCGTCCGCCTCGCCATGGCGGCGAGTTCGTCTTCGGTGACCCGGCCACCTGGAACACCCCGGACGCGCAGACGGTGACCGCAACCCGTCTCCACGGCACCGCCACCGCCCGGGCCTGGGACCGGCTCCACCCGAGACTGACACACCGCTCGGCCTGGACCGCCCAGCTGGGCGCCCTGCCGGTGATCGAGGGGACCGTGATCCGCCTGCAGGCCGAGCACCTGCCCAGCGGCGCGACACCGAAGCCGGTATGGCTGTGGTGGCCGGGCACCGACGCCACCCCCGCCGGCATCGACCTGCTCTGGCAGGCATTCCTGCGGCGCTTCGACATCGAGCACACCTTCCGCCTGTTCAAGCAGACCCTGGGCTGGACCTGCCCGAAGATCCGTACCCCCGAAGCCGCCGACCGCTGGACCTGGCTGATCATCGCAGCGTTCACCCAGCTACGGCTCGCCCGCCCGCTGGCAGCAGACCTCCGGCGGCCGTGGGAGACACCCAGCCCGCCCGACGGACTCACCCCCGCACGAGTCCGTCGCGACTTCCGGCACATCCGCCCCAAGGCCGCCTGTCCAGCCCGGGCACCGAAATCCTCGCACCCCGGCCCAGGACGACCCCCGGGACGCAAGAACACCCGGCCGACCCCACGCCACGACATCCACACAGTCCGCAAAACAGACGCTGCGAAACCGAAGGCTAAGAAGTCCACAACTCCTCGCCCACGTCGCACAGGCTAAAGATCAAGCTAGTTGTCCTGCCCGCCGTGGGCGTGATCATTCTGGGTCGACGCCTCGACGCCTCGACGCCTCGAGTGACTCCCCTGGAGTACTGATCCCTCTGGTCCGACGACGGCACAGTGCGGCAGAGTGAATGGAACGGCGATCCTCCCGAGGGGTTTCAAGATATGCCAATACCATTGTTGACCTCTTCCGATCGGTCTGATGCATCTCAAAGGGCCGTAGCACTTCGGCGTGAAAGAGCGCGGCTGCTCAACGACCTCAGCCAGAGCCGAATCAGCCTGGCGGAGATGTTAGAGCGCAAGGATGACGTGGTTGGCCGGATCCGAGCGCGACGTCTACTGGAGGCGCTACCGGGCATTGGTCCAGCTCGATCTCTACAGCTGATACGCCAGGCGGGCATTGCCGAGAGCCGACGGGTAGCAGGCATCGGGCCTCGCCAGAAGGAGCGACTTCTCGCCCTTCTCGCCTCTCCTTAAATACTGTTCTGAAATGCTGCGCGGCACGACATCTGCCACGGCGCTGACAGCCTTAGTGGATCAGCCGAGCATTTCCCATCCGAGGATGGTAACCCGCCTTGCGATGCAACACACCCCACGCTGTCCGGTGCCCCAACTCATGAGGTAGCCGAAGAACTCGCGGGTGGAATTTCTCGGGAGCCAGGCCGCTTGCGAGCTCACCGGCAGCCGGCAGTGGAACTACCTCCAAGAGTCGCCCATCAACCCCCAGAAGCACCGAGTCGGATTATCCCGGATCCATAAGAATAGCCCCTGGGTTGGAATTCGAACTCGGCATTTCCAGTTTTGTCGCACTACTGAAGTTGCGAAGAGCCGAGAAAGGGATGAAGATTTGCCGAACATATCACCTCGCCGAGGTTTTCTGAGGGTAGCAGTTGGGGCTCTTGGATCGGTAGTGGTCGCAGCTGCCACTCCACCGACAGCAAGCCATGCCGCAACACCCAATGAAATGCTGGTGACCCGGCCAAATCATCCGGCCGCCCTCTACGCACGGGGGGCCACCAAGCAAGGCAGCGAACCACTTAACGCCACAGTGGACTGCGCCCTGACCGAATCGGTGCGTTGATGCCCATATTTGTTCCCCGAGCCCAGTGGGCTGCCCGAGCACCGCTATTCGTCAACCGCAGCATCACCCCGGGTAATGGAGGAGTAACAATCCATCACACGGGTGGAACTAAGGTTGCACGAACCAATCACGCCGACTGCGATAACTCAGTTCGGACCATCCAGAACCATCATATGGATGTCAACGGATGGGCCGACATAGCCTACAGCCATCTCGTTTGTTCACACGGCTATATCTTCCAAGGGCGAGGAGAAGGCATCCGCACTGCCGCCAACGGAAGTTCTTCCGGAAACCAGAACTGGTACGCGGTCTGCGGCTTGGTCGGCGGAACTGCAACAAACTACGACACCATCACGCCAAGCCTCCTCAGTGCATTCCAGTCCGCAATCAATCGGCTGAGAGTCTTGGGAGGAGCCGCCGACGCAATCAACGTCCACAACGATCATGTCGCAACTCAATGCCCAGGCAAGCTCGAAGCATACGTTAACTGGGGCTACATGGAGCCCAATCCGGAGTCTTAGAACTCCTAACGGAAATACTCTTCTGGGTCGGCTGCCTGGCGGGGGTGCTGTTGGGCAGCATGGGGTAATAGACTGCGAAACGGCCGCTGCCTCGCGAGGTGAAGGTCATCGATTAGGCCTCGCTGTTCAGGCTAGAGGAACGGGCGGGTGACCTCGGCCTGAGCCAGCGGTTGGACCCGGCCTGGGTGCGAGCCAACGCGGCGCCCACTAGCTGTGGCCGGCCCTGTGACCCAGCCTGTCCCACCGCCCGGACGTTCCACGTCGCGTGCGGTGGGAACTACTGACCGCCCTGGGTACGGGAGACCGTGTGCTGAGCCTGCTGGATGTGATTCCCGACGACTTCACCCTGCTGTCGGCGGTGAGCTCACGCAAAGTGGGGATGCGGATCAGGCGGCTCTTCGACCGCGCTCGTTCGGTCCGCGAATGGCTACTGCGAAAAGGTGAGGGCCTGGGTCGGCGATGACAGGCGTCGCCAGCAGCTGAGCACGCATCCCAGGGTGAGCAAGGCTTCGTGGGTGTCGTCGCGGATCTCCCAGCGGATCTGCGGGAGCGGAACCAATGCAGGTAGGTTGCCTACCTGACCGGACTCACGATGCGGCGGATCGCCGACCTCTATCCCGGTGAGGCGAAAACCGATGCCCGTGACGCGTTCATCATCGCGGATGCTGCCAGAGCGATGCCCCACACCCTGCGGACGATCGATCCCGCGGACAAGACGGTTGCCGAGCTCGCGATGATCGCCGGGTTCGACGACGACCTGGCAGGCGAGCCCACCCGGATCGCCAACCGGCTCCGCGGCCTCCTCACCCAGATCCGCCCTTCCCTGGAACGTGTCCTGCCCGCGGATCCAGCACCCGGCCGTGCTCAAACTGCTGGACCAGTTCGGCTCCCCGGCTCAGATCCGCAAAGCCGGACGCCGTCGCCTGGTGACCCTGATACGTCCCAAGGCGCCGCGGATGGCAGAGCGGCTGGTCGAAGACATCTTCGCCGCACTTGACGAACAGACCGTGGTGGTTCCCGGAACCGATGCTGCGGCGCTGATCGTTCCCAGCCTCGCCAGCTCGCTCCAGTCCGTGCTCGACCCGCGCAAACTCCTCGCCGCACGGATCGAGGAACTCCTGGAGGCCCACCCTCTTTCCCAGGTCCTGATCTCGATGCCCGGCATCGGGATCAGGACCGCGGCCCGCATCCTCATCGACGTCGGAGACGGCAGCGGCTTCGCCACCTCCGGCCATCTCGCCGCCTACGCCGGCCTCGCACCCGTAACCCGCAGTTCCGGCTCCTCCATCCGCGGCGAACACCCTTCCCGGCGCGGCAACAAACAGCTCAAGAGAGCCTTCTACCTCGCCGCGTTCGCCTCGCTCTCCCAGCCCGAGTCACGCGCCTACTACGACCGCAAACGCCGCGAGGGCAAACACCACATCGCCGCCCTCATCGCACTCGCCCGACGCCGCATCGACGTCTTGTTCGCCATGCTCCGCGACGGCACCTTCTACCAGCCACCCACACCGGCTACGACTTGACGAAAGCCATAGAGGCACCTTTTCGCCCCGTGGCAGCGGCGTGCTGGTGGGCGCGGATGATGGTGGAGTCGATCTGGACCAGCCAGTCGATGTCACCAGCCGCATCAGCCTGGGCATGGATCTGCTGCAGACCCGGGTGAACACTCCGTCGACGGCATACCGGCAGGTCACACCAGGAAACCCCGGTCCGGATCTTGCAGACGCTCCCGTTAATGACCCTGCGGTCCTCCGCGTGAGGCCGGCCTCTGACTGCACTCGGTATCAGCGGAGCCAGCAACTCCCACTCGACATCGGACAGTTCAGTACAACCAATCACGAGATCATGATCCATCATCGAACGACCGTTTGAAGACGGACCCTAGCTCTGCAGTTCTTTGCGGCTCAGCATGCTCACGCGAGCTGTCACTGGTATCACTCCGTTGCCGCTGAATCCTGCAGATCAAATCGGTGATGTGGACTAGATTCAGTTCATGACTGTTTCGATCAGGCTCATTGGCGAGAACAAGCCCACTACATGGCAAGATCGTAGTGCGACTGGCAGGAGCCGCAAGTACGTCTACGAACTCCGTGAGAATGGAGCACTGCTTGTGCAAAGTCGATCCCAAACCTCTGACCAGGGCGGACACGTCCACGAGCAGCACCAAGTTGAAGTGGTGTACGGGCCAGCCGCGTGGGCTGAGGTACGAGGAGATCACTGAGCTTCTTTCATCCTGCATAGCTGCAGGTCAGCAGGGTGTGGACGGCTTGGACGATGGTGCCGATGCGGCGGGTGGAGCATCGGGCTCGCCGTAGTAGCCGCCAGGGCTTCAACTGGGCGAAGGTGCGTTCGCCCGGAGCTCTCAGCCGGGCGTGTTCACGGTTGAACTGCTGGTAGTGCTCGGGTTGTTCGCGGTGACGGTAGTACGGGGTGCGGACGGTGGCGCCGGCGCCCTGGCAGGCGCGGTCGGCGAGGACGGGGATCTGCCGGGTGAGGCAGGCCTGGACGGTGCCGTGGGCGCGGGCCGCGGTCGGGTCGTGGGTGCGGCCGGGTGCCGCGCGGGAGAACCAGAGCGGCGTGCCGGTCCGGGCGGTGACCTGCACGTTCATGCCGTGCTTGCGGTGCTTTTGTGAGCAGTACGGCTCGTCGGCGGCGATGCGGCCGGTGGGAATCAGGGTGCCGTCAACGATGACGTGGTCGCCCTCACCGGGGCCGGTGAGGGCCTC